>JBAVOD010000441.1:0-7802 GCA_049691735.1 Bacteroidales bacterium | reverse complement strand
GAACATTATTGTCGGTCACAATGGCAACGCCGCTTTCGGGGATCATCCCGCTTACAGTTACCCATTTAGCCCCGACAAGTATTTCAGATTCGGAGCAACTTGTCCTTATTACTATTTTCTCCAATTGCCTTTTGAATTGTCCCATAAAGTTAGCAATTCGGAGATTAATACAAAAACACTACCTTACCGTCCGAAACAGACAGATCCGATGACTATAAAGGAGCGCTACAGAAAAACTTTTGAGTATTTCGGGGCGAATATGCCTTTTGCTGAAACCGAGCTGAAATATTCCGATCCATTCGGACTGCTTGTTTCTGTAATACTTTCAGCACAATGCACCGACAAACGGGTCAATATGATCACTCCTGCGCTGCTTGCCAGGTATCCTGATGCCGCCTCGATGGCAAAAGGCGGTCGTGCGGATATCTTCGAATATATTAAATCGTGCTCGTACCCCAACAGCAAGGCGCGGTATCTGTCGGATATGTCAAAAATGCTTGTAAGCGATTTTGGCGGTATAGTACCTTCGGAGCCTTCCGAATTACAGCGGCTGCCAGGTGTGGGGAGGAAAACCGCTAATGTGATTGCTTCGGTGGTCTATGGCAAACCCGTAATGCCTGTTGATACCCATATCCGGAGAGTTTCTCAGAGGATCGGACTGGTAAGGAATGCAAAAACACCTCTGAGTGCAGAACTACAACTGTCGGCACATATTCCGCCTGAACTCATCCAAAAGGCGCATCACTGGTTGATCCTTCATGGAAGGTACATCTGTAAGGCCAGAAATCCGTTGTGCATGCAATGCGGTCTAAGGGACTTTTGCAGGTATTTTGCCCGAATAAGCAAAAAAAACCTGCCCTCCACATAAAGCATTCACCTAAAGTGACGTTTATATTCAGAATTGTGGTTCCCATCAGTATTTATTTATTACCGGGTAACCGAAACTTAACCATAAATGACCGATTACAGGGCAAAATATGAAGAGCTCCTCGACTCCCATCTGAAACTGAAGGATGAACTGGATGCAGTCCGGAGTACCGATCATAAAAATAACCCGGTCTCCGTGATCAATTCTGCAAAATCAGGAAACAAGGATTCTGTCCTGAGCGAGATCTTCAATACCATCAGCAGTTACCTTGCTTTGTTCAGGCTTGATAATGACGGCAGGATATTCATAACTGATCTTAATGACAGATCTGCGGAGGTGGAAGGCGTAAATAAAAAAGAAATAATTGGCAGGTACATAAGTGATACTCCTTTAAAAGCCCGAAGTAAGCTGACAGAGATCGTTTGTATCGTAAGCAGCACCGGGAAGGCATACAAGATAGAGGCATCAGACCGTAATGATGATTCGGAAGGCTCCTATATGGGCTTTAGACTTGCTTCCGGAAATGTACTTATAACATGGGAGCCCGGCCACCTGCAGCAGAGAGATGAAGAGATAGGGAAACAGAACCGGATCTTCAGGCAGTTCGCCGACATGCTGCCCGAAATGGTATACGAGGTCGACATAACAGGTAAAGTAGTATATGGGAACACCCGGGCACTGAATTTCTTTTCCTTCTCCAAAGAAGATATTGAGAAAGGCGTACATATTTCGGCGGTATTCCCTGAAAGCTATCGGACAATGATAGAAAACCTGAAAGGGCTGACATCGCCCGGACAGGTTTCGGGCAACGAGTATCTGGCAAGAAAAAGGGATGGATCGCTTGTCCCGATACTGACCCATACCTTTGCTTTGTTTCACATGGGAAAGATCATCGGTTACCGGGGTGTAGTGACCGACATCAGCAAGCAGAAAGAATATGAGGCGCGCATAAACAGGGAAAAAGCCTATCTTGAACATCTGGTCGATTCAATTCCTGAGGCAATCGCAATTTTTGATCAGGAAGGAAAAATCAAGATAATAAACAGGGAATTCACCAATCTTTTCGGCTACACTTCCGAAGAAACGATAGACAAAAAGGTGGATGACCTCATCGTCCCGGATGAAATGAAGGAAGAGTCGGTCAGGATCGAGATGATCGCAGCTGAAACCAGGAAGGTTATCAGACAGACTATCCGTTGCGACAAGGCCGGTAACCGGATCCATGTCTCGCTGATCGCCACAAATATTGAAATAAACAATGAGACGGTGGCTTTTCTTGGGATTTACAGGGACATTTCGGTTGACAGGAAAAACCAGCTGATACAGGAAATCCTTTACAACATATCGACTGCTGCGCTTAACCAATTGGATGTCAAGGATATTTACCCGACGATAGTTCAGCAGTTGAGCAAGATCTGGGATACCAATAACTTCTTCATTGCTCTTTATGACAGGAAGAACGAAACCCTTTCAATGCCCTTCTTTTCAGATGAAAAGGACAAATTTGAGAGTGTCCCGGCTGCAAAGACAATAACAAGATGGGTCATCACCCTTAAAAAATCGGTGCTTCTTAAAATGAACGATCTCAGGGATCTTGAAAACTCCGGTGATATTGATCTTGTCGGAACACCATGCAAAATCTGGATGGGCGTCCCGCTGAAAGCCGATAAGGAGATAATCGGGGTAATGGCCCTGCAGGATTACCACGATGAGAACAAGTTCTCACAGGAGGACGTAAACGTTCTGGAATTCATCGCCAACCAGATTGCCATTGCAATCCAGAGACGGACCATGCTTGACAACGTGATACTTGCCAGCCGCAAAGCTGAAGAGGCAGCGCAATCCAAGCAGCAGTTCATGTCGACCATGAGCCATGAGATCAGGACTCCGCTTAATGAAGTGATCGGCATTACGAATCTCCTGCTTCAGGGTAATCCGAGGGAAGATCAGATGGACTACATAAAGACCCTCAGATTTTCAGGTAACCATCTTCTGACCCTGGTGAACGACGTCCTGGATTATAATAAAATGGAGTCAGGCAAGATTGCCTTTGAACAGGCACAGTTCAATCTGTGTGATTTCCTGACAGACATCATGAGGACCTATTCCTTCAGGTCAAAATCCAAGAACCTCGAGTTTGATATTGTACGGGTAAAGGATCTGCCCGTGGAGGTCATAGGGGATTCAATAAGGCTTAACCAGATACTCTCAAATCTGCTTTCCAATGCTCTGAAGTTTACACAGCGGGGCAGCATCCACCTGATAATAAGGGAGCTGGCACGTGATCAATCAGGAACAAGAATTGAATTTATAGTCAGGGATACCGGTCTTGGAATTCCCAGGGATAAGCATGACATTATATTCGAGAGCTTTACGCAGGCTTCACCCGACACTACGCGACATTATGGCGGAACAGGCCTGGGACTGGCAATATGCAAGAAGCTCGTGGAACTTCAGGGAGGTGAGATCACTGTTGAGAGTGAACCCGGTAAAGGATCCACCTTCAGGTTCGTTCTTACTTTTGGTATTGCTGATAAACGGGAGACGTCCGGAACCACAACCGAGAAGCATGAATCCTACACAGGCCTTGAGGGCAAAAAGATACTTGTAGCCGAGGATAACAAAATCAACTTTTTCGTTGCAAATAAATTCCTGATTGGTTGGGGAGTAGTTGTAACCCACGCCGAAAACGGGAGGATAGCTCTTGACATACTTGAAAAGGAGGACTTCGACCTTGTGATAATGGACCTGCACATGCCCGTAATGGATGGTATCGAAGCTACCAGGATTATCAGGAAATCGGATAACCCCAAAATAAGGACAATTCCTGTAGTGGCGCTTACTGCAGCCATCATGTCCGAAAACGTCGACAAGATCGATGATCTGGAAATAAACGACTACGTGCTTAAACCTTTCAAGCCCCGTGACCTGTACGATAAAATTCTAAGGAATAGCAGGTAAGCACGACCTGAATATCTACTTTATGCAATATCTGCTGATATACTCTGTCGCTTTCTTGTTCCCAAGCCCGAACGCCATCCTGAAATCATGGCAGGCGTCGTTCTTGTTGCCCATATTCAGCAGGGCGATCCCCTTGTTAAGCCACACTTCAGGATTCTGAGGCTCAAGATCGAGAGACATACTGAAATCCTTTATGGCCCAGTTCCAGGATTTTGATACAAAGTACGAATTTGCTCTGTCGATATAGCATTGAGGATCATTGGGATGCAATTTAAGGTTACGCGAAAAATATTCGAGTGCCCTGATATTGTCACCTGCCGCTGATTCTATTTTCCCTGCAAAACTCAATGCCTTCTGATTATCCGGGTAAAGCCCGAGGTATTTGCCGACATCCTCTATTGCTTTGTCTGTTTCACCGGTTTTCCTGTAGCATTCTGCACGCATCAGAAGAAGCTCCGCATCAGGAATGCCCGAATCGAGCAGTTTCGTATAAGTTATTGACGAACCGGCCTGGTTTCCCGATGATTCCTGTGCTTTTGCCAGAAGGCGAAGGTATTTTTCGTTGTCTGGTTCCTTCGCGACCAGAACCGTAAGCTCTTTAACTGCATCAGGATATTTTCCCCCGGCGAATGCAACAAGCGATGCTCCATAGGAACTACTGGCTGTGCCCGGGTATTGACCTGTGAGATCTGATAATGCAGCCCTGGCTTCATCAAGCTTGTTTGCCGAAACATCGTACTCGATTTCGGATACAAGCATCTCATCGTTCCTGTACCATTCCTTTTTCCAGAACTGCCGCCATTCGGGTTTGTTATCAATTAAGCTGAAAGCCGGATCGAGCAATATTTCCTTTTCGCTTTTCCTGAACGGGGAATTGAGACTTAATTCCAGGTGGTACACCGCTGTTGCTGCATCTCCCTTGAGAGCATATGTCCTTGCAAGCCCATACTCACCCGATGCCGGCGTAATATTATTTGCGCTGTTCAGGTCACTTATGGCCTTCGAGTATTCTTTCTTTGAGATAAATGCCTCAGCCCGGCCAAGATATACCGGACTTTCGCGGTACTGTGCAAGAGCATCGGTAAGTACCCCTACTGCTTCATCAGCCTTACCTGCCCTGACAAGGGCCTGGCCCTTCATCAGGTAATCAACCGGTTTCTGCCCCGTCATGATCCCCGAGCAAAAAGCGATTGAAACTAACAGAAAAATTTTTTTCATCCCTTTCAGCCAGATTTTATTTATACTGCTGCTGTTTCACCACAGCTCCCGGTTCAGTAATAACATGCACGAATCCTGAGAGATGGATCTGCTCAAGACCAGTGAGTCTTTTTTTAAATACTTCGCACTCGTAGAAATAGACTCCGGGCGATACAATATTGCCATTATAGGTCCCATCCCAGTTTATTTTTGGTTCATCCGTCTGGTAAACCTGAGTGCCGTAACGGTTGAAGATCCTGATGTTGATCTTTTCAACCAGGCCCGAAGTTTTGGCAACCAGTCTGTCGTTTATATTATCGCCGTTTGGCGTGAATACATTGGGAATTTCGTAGAAATTGCACGAATCCACGCAGATCATTGTTGATTTCAGACTTTCGTTACCAGCCTGGTCGAAAGCTGTAACTGCATAGCATCCCGCCATGGTCTCTCCCGGATAATGCCTGTAAATGAACACGTTCCTGTCGTTTATCGTGGTAGTGATTGCAAGGTTGTCCTGATTTGAAACCTTGTAATAAACATTGTAACCGGCTATGTCAGCAAAGCATGCCGAATCATTTATTGTCCATCTCACTGTATTATACAGGCTGTCGCACTGGCTTGTCACGGTGATTTCCGGAGGACAGGGCGGTTCGTTGTCGACAGGTGTGGCACAGGTTGTTTCCGAAAAATTTATCAGGTTCCGGGGCATATCGGCGGAAGGGTAGTTTCCCAGGGACCTGACCATGTAACAATATTGTTTGCCGTTCACCAGATCGGGATCGATGAATTCAAGCTGGTTAGTAGAGCTTATGGAATCGTACCTTGAAGTAGCCTCGTTAAGCCTGTACAGATCATACCTTGAATTTATCCAGGGAACATTCCTGCCTACGACAAATCTGACTTTCCTGTCGCCCGGACTGGCCGTCAGATAGACAGACGAGGCAACGCCCGGACTTCCGATGAGGAACCTGTTCCCGACAGCATTGTTATAAAGCTCAATTTTATAGATATATCCTGTGACCTGTGTATTTATAAGCGAATCAACATAAAAGGTTTCGTTGAGGGTTGCAGTCACGATCGAAGCAATCTGGGTATATTGTGTACCTGAAACACCTGCAGCCCTGTAAATAATATATTCGTAGGGACCTGTGGCAGGAATAGTATCGAGCCTGTCAGGTTTTATCCATCTTAAAACGATTGAACCGTTTGTGGCCGATGTATTTCTTACACTCACATTGGTTATTACCGGAACACCCGAAACAAGGGAAGAGGAAATTTCATTTGAAATAATGCTTTCTGCTCCGTTGGCAAACACCGCTGTTATTCTGTAAGCATACTCTGTTCCGAATTCAAGCCCCAGACCATTGTTTGAATCGGTAAAGGAAGTAGTCCCGCTTCCGTCAATATATCCTACCTTGACAAAGCCGGTCGAAGCAGGTATACCTGAAGTGCATGAGTCAGGCTTGAAATTCGATGGGTTTTCTTTCCTGTAAATATTGAAACCTGAAATGACTTTCGTACCGTAATTATTCCAGCCAAGATGGATAAATTTTCCCTGCGGCAAAGCACTTACCAGAACAGGCGGAGGCCCGAGCACCTTTATCTGCATCTTGTCGATGTCGGACAGCTTGATATCGGTATTGTAGTCATCGGCCTTTATGATAACATCATAAGGCTGGTTCCGGACTGCATTGAACCAGGGCTTCCACAGGATCCTCGACGAAGCGAAGCCGGGGACTGAATCAACCTTTAAAAATACAGCTGCACTGGTGTCAAAAGTGAATATACCTGACGCTGCCATAAGACCAATAGGATCATTATTGGGATCAGTGGCAGTGACCAGATAGTCAAGTGAATCTCCTGCCACCAGGCAGAAATTCCTGAGCGGCCCGTTTACAGGTGGTTTGTTTTTCGTATCGTAAACCTCTATCTGTATGTCCCGTTCAACAACACTGATCTTTTTGCCAAATCGCCATTCCTGTATTTCCATGGCAACGTTGTACTTGCCTGTATCCCTTGGCGTATTCCAGATGAGGTCGCCTGTTATTGAATCAACACTGATAAAATGAGTTGCGGGAGGAAGGGTGTAACCCTCAATTGGTTTTGCATCTTCGCGGGTGCAGACTGTCATCGCATACGAAAGACTGTCGCCGTCAGGATCGAAAGCTGCCGGATTATGGATGAAAACATATCCACGGGCAGCTTTATCATATGGAGGATTCAGGAGGACCGGCGTATTGTTACGGCCGATCACCGGATTGACAATGAGTATGGTTGAAATCGAGAATATAACATTGACCGAATTAGGGATATTAAGGATGTTTGCATTCCGGTTGGGATCCTGAACAACTATTTTATAAACACCCGGACCGGGGTATGTATGGGTCGAATGATAGATGTTCCTCTTGTAATAGTTTGGAAGAAAGAGAAAATCATCCCTCTTGGCAATCGATGAGGAATTATCACCCCACTCCACCGGAAGCTCCTCCCGATCGGCCAGACTCAGTGTATACGTGTAGGTTTTGATCGTTATTTCAAAGGTCAGATCCGACAACTGCCTGTATGTGATCTCCCCCGCCCTGTTATGCGTTGCTCCTGCTTCTATAAAAAATGAAAAAAACAGCATTGCAATCAAAATTTTTTTGACTACTCGATTTTTAACCTTCTTCATCTCATCCCGGGTTATGTGGTTTTATTTAGTCTGGTCATCATAAATCCGATAAAGGGCAGACTCCTGACCTATCGGCCTTTTAGTTTTTTGGCTTGAATATTAAAT
>JBAVOD010000440.1:0-1648 GCA_049691735.1 Bacteroidales bacterium | reverse complement strand
GTTATGCATAGCTGAGGTGTATTTGTCGTGATCTATACCTCTAATATACTGAATAACAGTATTATGCATAACTTTTTTCATTGATAGATATGAACTTTTTTAAATAATTTTCAACCGCACAACGCGTTACTAGTTTAAAAAAGTATTCCCAAGCCAAATACGGGGTGCGGGGTGCGGGGTGCTCCCCGCCCCCTGCTTCTTCTTGCTTCGTGCACTGTACTTCTAGAACCTTTCAGTAAACGCGTGACAGTATGGGAGCTTGCCGTTTTTAACGTAATAGTCCTGGTGATAATTTTCAGCCGGATAAAACTCCGAGGCTTTAGCTAAGGCGGTTACCACATTAAGTCCCTTATCCTTCAGGATCCTGATATCCTCTTCTGCAATTTTCCTCTGCTCGTCATTCTCGTAAAAAATCTCTGACCTGTATTGGTCGCCAATATCAGGTCCCTGCCCTCCCAGCTGTGTCGGATCATGAATATCCATGAACAACCGCACCAGTTTATCATATGTGGTCTTTTTCGGATCATAAACTATCCTGACGGCTTCAGCGTGCCCGGTAGTCCCGGTGCAGACTTCCTTATAAGAGGGATTCTTAACATGTCCTCCCGTATATCCGGCTGTGACAGAAATCACTCCCGGAGCCTTCTCCATATAGTATTCAACACCCCAGAAGCAGCCTCCGGCAAATATTGCTTCACCATACCGGCCGGCTTCGACATGGGCCGGAATAAATTCGATAGAGGTTGAATTGACGCAGTAACGGGTATCCTTTGCAGTAAGCTGTTCTCCTGTAAAGACATGCCCCAGATGCGCTCCGCAATTCGCGCAAACGATCTCGGTCCTGAGGCCGTCGGGATCGGGAATCCTCAGAACGGCACCCTTTATTTCATCATCAAAGCTTGGCCATCCGCAGTCCGATTTGAATTTGGATGTCGAGTAATAAAGTGCAGCTCCGCATCTTTTACAGATATATGTTCCGGGTTGGAAGAAATTGGTATACTTCCCTGTAAAAGGCACATCGGTACCCTTGTCGACAATTACACGTGATTCCTGTTTTGTAAGGTCATTGTACGGAAGTTTTTCCTGAGAAAATGATTGTGTACCCATAAAAATCATCAATATTATTAATGTAAGTCTTATTTTCATCTATAAAAATGAATATGAAATCGTACAACAAAAATGCGAAATTATTGTTTTAATAAGACTAAATTTGATTTTATAGGGACAAACCTCTTTCCATTGAAAAATAATTAATTTGCATTGAGGAAAGTTTTTCCAATGATTGTTATATTTTTGTGATAATTAATACCATGGTTTTTATGAAAAAGTTTGCTGTGGTCCTGGCAATCTGTTTTATTACAGCGTTATTCATAAGCTCCTGCAGTTCGAAAACGTGTCCTGCTTACGCCGGAGCCAAAACTGCACAGACGGAAAGTAACGGCTGATAAATCCGGGATCCTGGTTTTTCCTTCGACATTTAAGTTGGCAAATTGAAATGAGGAAGCTGCTTATTGTATTTTTTCTGGCTGGTTTATGTGCCTCGGGTTTATTTGGGCAGGGTGAGCTTGATCAGCAGCAAAAGATTTTTTTAAGGAACGAGAGGTCTTTTGCCATTTTACTTAATTCAGACGGATACGGTCTCTCATAC
>JBAVOD010000439.1:0-3659 GCA_049691735.1 Bacteroidales bacterium | reverse complement strand
GATCGTAATAGCAGCTTTTATAAGATTTATCAGCCGAAGAAATTTTAAGCCATTTGGTTATTATAGAATTATATTAGGCTCAATTGTTCTTTTATATTACCTTTTAATGCCCTAATCTGGCACTGATAAAGATAATATATACAAAATCTGATCGCCTATTTCCGCTGGATGGGTGTAGTGATTATAAATTTCATGTGTCTGATAATATATAATAGACTTTAGGATACAGAATCCTGAGAAAATAACCTGGCTTAAAAATTCCTTTAGAATCGGTGTTTAAATTTGCACTGTTAACTTTAAAAAACCATCAAATGAAAACATCAATTTTAATTTTATCAGCAATTTTACTCTTTAGTTTTACTGCCTTTGGCCAGACCGGCAAAGATGTTCCTGCGCCAGTCAAATCAGCCTTTTCGCAGAAATTTTCCAAAGCAGCCAATGTGAAATGGACCAGAGAGAATGATAAAGAATGGGAAGCCGAATTTAAAATGGACGGCAAAGACTATTCTGCAAATTTTGACAATGCAGGAATCTGGATGGAGACTGAATATAAAATCAGCTCTAAAGAAATTCCTGCTTCAGTCACTGCTTCGATCGGAAAAGAATTCGCAGGTTATAAAACTGATGTATCAGAAGTATCTGAGACTGAAAAAGGCAAAGTTTATGAATTTGTTCTCAGCAAAGGCAAAGAAAAAATGGAAGCCGCTTTCAGCAGTGATGGCAAGCTTTTAAACAAGGAGCTCGTTAAGGAAGACAACGAGAAAGAAGAAAAGTAATCTTTGAGTACTTCTTTCATAAAAGTGCCTGCCGGATAATTTCCTGATCCGACAGGCGTATGACCACTTTGAAATCAAGGAATAGAGGTTTTGCATAAAAACAAATATTAAATAAAAATTGCTTTCGGCAAATGTCCCCATGACTCAGAAATTTTCATAAATCCCTAGTCCGAACAACGCTTTAATCATATTTCCTTACTTTTACCAGGCCAAATTTAGGGATATGAAGTTAAGTAAAGCGGAGCTTAAAGAATTTTTAGATGAAAAGGTTGAACTATTTAACCGGCCTGCTTTCATTGATTCTGATCCTATAAGTATACCACATCTATTTACGAAAAAACAGGATATAGAAATAGCCGGGTTCCTTGCAGCCACAATCGCATGGGGAAACAGAAAGATGATTCTCAGAAATGCATACCGGATGATGGAAATGCTCGATCATTCGCCATACGAATTCATTATGAATTCAAGCAATGATGAAATGGAATTGATCAATAGGTTTGTCCACAGGACTTTCAATTCGACCGATTTGATCTACTTTCTGAAAGCCTTGCAGAATATTTACAGGCATAAGGGTGGCCTTGAAACCATATTTGACACCTATCAGACCGCTGATTCACTTCAGCCTGCTATCCATGAGTTCCACAATATGTTTTTTGAACTTTCTCACGAAAAAAGGACTGAGAGGCATGTGTCTGATCCATTCAAAGGTTCGGCGGCAAAGAAATTGAATATGTTTTTACGGTGGATGATCCGGAGAGATAATAATGGTGTTGATTTCGGACTATGGAAGTCGATATCCCCTTCGATTTTATCTTGTCCGCTTGATGTTCATTCAGGTAATGTTGCCAGAAAACTTGGCTTATTGACTCGAAAACTGAATGATGCAAAAGCAGTGTCAGAGTTAGACTTTGCTTTACGAGACCTGGATAATGAGGATCCTGTCAAGTACGACTTTGCCCTGTTTGGACTTGGGATTTATGAAAATTTCAAATGATTAAAAAGAAACAATAAGACTTACCTTATTAATGCGAATTAAGGGTTGAAAGGTTTATACATCATTATATTCAACTATCATTTGCGTATTAATAAGGTAATAAGGTTATAATCTGTTAGATATCAATTTTCTACTAAGGTCTGAAGATACAAATAAGGTTGAAAAAAATCAAATCAGATACATTTGTCTTTACCCAGCCATCGTGCTTATTGTTTTTCTGGAGGTAGCTGATGAAGACATCAAGAGATCGGTATTCATTAGGGGTTCGTCCGGTACTGGATATTTATTTGCCGGCAATTTTACATGTATATCCTGATTATGTAATAAATCCCGACAATTATAAAGACTACAGCAATGATTCGTTTGAACCAGAGTTCAAATTCTTTTATCTTTTTGTAAAGACCTCCTATACCTGATATGGTATATTCCAAAACCCATGCAAAAATAATTACTGGTGTTCCGGTTGCTATAGCAAATATGACCGGCAGGTAGAATCCGGATGTACTGGTGAAAGTCAGGGGAACAAGTACGCCGAAATAAAAAACAGCACTGGAGGGACAAAATGCAAGTGCAAAAACCAATCCGAGTAAAATAGCATCCATATGCCTCCACTTCTTTTTGTTTTGTAATCCTGATGTCAGTCTGCCAAATCCCGGAAAATTTATTCTAAAAATGTCGAGCATGAATAAGCCGATTATGATCAGGAGCGGGCCAACAAATTTTTCACCGTAACGCTGAAAAAAGCCGGAGAATTTCAACTGATCGGCTCCGAGAAACATGATAAACGCTAATGATGTATAGGTTACAACTCCGCCAAGGGTAAAGAATAATCCATTAAGAAAGACTCTGTTATGATCCCCAAGGTCTTTACTAATAAAACCTATTGCAGTGATATTTGTTGCAATATGACAGGGACCTATCGCGTTCATTAAACCCAGCAATAATGCCGTCAGCCACGGCATTTCGTTGTTATCTAAAAGGTCTGTTAGAAATTCCATTCAGCTATTCGATCAGCAAACCATCTATTTTATCATTAATAATCTCTTTGAATTTTTCAGGCTTCGCACCCGCATACATGAAACCTTCATTGGTGAGATTGATTTTCTGACCTGCTTTTACTGATAACAAAGTCTGATCTGAACTTGTTCATTCACTGATTAGCAGAATAACTATTCAACATAATCCTAAGGAGAACTCAAAAGGGGGATCTTCCGTAATATTAGCACGGCAAAATTAGCGAAATACGGCTCATGGAAAAATCAGAAGTTCACATAAAAAAAGGGCATTCGTGAAGATGCCCCATTTTTAAAATATTTGTAAGTGTCTTACCTGCGACAGGTACCGGATGCCGGCATTCTCATATTACGGTACATTGCACTGCTGCGTGCACTGTTATTTAGTGGTGTTCTGCGGGCCGTTGACATGTTCCGGGCGCCCGTGCGGGTACTCTGAAATCCGGTCTGCGACTTTGAATGTGTGGGATCCTGCAAACGTATCTGATCTCTTGTGCGCAATTGATCAGAAGAATATGTCTGATCGCGGGTATGCAGCTGGTCCCTTTTACGGGTCTGAAGCTGATCAAGGGTTCCTGTTTGCAGCTGGGTTTTATCCTGGGTCCGGGTTCCAGTTTGCAGCTGGGTCTTATCCTGAGTCCGTGTACCGGTTTGTAGCTGGGTCTTATCCTGGGTCCGAGTACCGGTTTGCAGCTGGGTCTTATCCTGGGTCTGAGTGCCGGTTTGCAGCTGGGTTTGATCCTGGGTCTGAGTGCCGGTCTTCAGCTGGGTCTGATCCTGAGTCCGGGTACCTGTTTGCAGCTGGGTTTGATCCTGGGTCCGGGAGCCGGTCTTGAGCCGGGTCTGATCCTGGGTTCGGTCCTGAGTCTGACT
>JBAVOD010000438.1:0-11875 GCA_049691735.1 Bacteroidales bacterium | reverse complement strand
GCCCAAAAGGGACTCCCGCTTATAACTCCGCTTTTTACTCAGGAGGATGCAAAGGAATGTATGGCTCTGTTTATTGGTGTGCCTCCTGGAATGAAATTCAGGATTGATGATAATCTGAAGGTGAGGTTCACAAATACAGGGCATATGCTTGGATCGGGAGTTGCCAATATTACAATCACTGAAAACGGATCCGTCAGGAAACTGGCATATACCGGCGATATCGGCCGTCCTGTAAGCCGGATACTCGCCCCACCTGACCCGTTCGGGCAGGCTGACTTTCTCATTACCGAGTCGACGTATGGTGACAGGCTTCATAAAGATACAGAATCGGCTGATGCCGAGCTTCTTGACACTGTATTATATACATGTGCGGATAAAAAAGGCAAGCTGATCATTCCGTCATTTAGCGTTGGCCGCACGCAGGAGATAGTTTACTCGCTCAACAATTTCATCAACCAGGGAAAAATCCCAAGGATCGACATGTTTGTCGACAGTCCGCTTGCGGTTAACGCAACAAACATCTTCAGGATGCATCCCGAATGCTTCAACAAGGAGGTCCTTCACGTCATGGAAACGGATCCGGATCCTTTTGGCTTCAACAGCCTGACTTACATAACACGTCAGGAAGATTCCAAAAAGCTGAACGATCTCAAAAAACCATGCATAATAATCTCTGCATCAGGAATGGCCGAAGCCGGAAGGGTAAAGCATCACCTCGCAAATAATATTTCGGATCACAGGAACACAGTACTTATGGTAGGATATTGCTCTCCGTCCACTCTTGGAGCAAGGATCGCTAGGGGAGAAAAGGAGGTTTCAATCTTCGGAACGGTTTACAAGGTCAATGCTGACGTCAGGTCAATCGATTCCTTCAGTGGTCACGGGGATTATAATGAGCTTATCAGGTTTCTTTCCTGCCAGGACAAGAAGATATTGCAGAAGACTTTCCTTGTGCACGGTGAATATACTACCCAACAGCATTATTCAGCGGAGCTTCAGAGGCAGGGATTCGTCAATATTGAGATTCCGGCCATGAAACAGGAATATGTAATATAGAATTGTCCCGGGTGATTGATTTCCACAAATAGTCCCGTCGGTATTATCTCAGATATTTCTTCAGCCCTTCCCTGACATCTTTCCACAGAGGAAAGACCTCTCCGAGATGCTGGTAAAACCCGGCTCCATGGTTATGATGCTTCAGATGGCACAATTCGTGCATAATTACATACCTGGCGTAGATTTCATCCAACCTTATAAGGTCATAGCTAATGCCGATCCTGCCTGAGGCCGAACAGCTGCCCCATCTTTTTTTCATTGTTCTTACCCCAAATCCGGTTGGAGTAAATCCGTATTTTTTGTACTCCGTTAGGATCGAGCCAAAAAGCAATGTAAGCCTCTTCTTTGCCACCACATTAACCCACCGCTCGACCAGCGCTTTAATTACCAGTGGATTATCTGGCATTGCGGATTGGATTTCGATTGTATAGTCAGTATTTAGCCGTACCGCATAACTGTCGGAAGGGACCACAATCAGCGTGTGCTTCTTCCCGAACAATAAGACCGGATCGCCGTTTGAATAGCCTTTGGTGTTGTCAATTCTCACGAGTGCATTAAATCCGTCTATCGCATTTATGATCCATTCGGATTTTTCACGAATAAATCTATCAATGGTTTTGGCCGGGGTTCTATAGGGAGCTCTCGCTATTACTCCTTTGTCGGGGCTTACCGTGATACCCAGAGTCCTGCGGTGCGAAAAAATTATCCTGTATTTGAAATCCCTTCCTGTCTGCATTTTTTAATGACTCCCGGCGGTTATTGCATGTTTTGCATTTAATGCCAGACCAAATAATGTAAAGATCAATTTTTTCATGTCCCCGGATCAGATTCAGGCATGCAATTTACAAATTATGATTCGCCTGATCAGCTCCGTGCCGTAAACAAATGCAAAATTATTCTGCCACAAGGGTAACGATGGTAATATCCGGGGGCATCCAGATGCGGAAAGGAACGGCAAGAACGCCCAATCCGCGGTTAACCACCAGGTATTGATCTCCTTCCCTGTAAAGGCCGTTCCATTGCGGATAGAAGAACTTCGCCGGGCTCCAGGCGAATTTCTTTGTCAGTATGCCTATCTGCATTCCATGGGTATGGCCCGAGAAGGTAATATTGATGTCGGTTTTACCAGTGACGTCTTTTTTCCACTGGTTGGGATCGTGTGCCATAAGAATCTTAAGATCCGATCCTTCGGTTCCGGCATTTGCCTTGTTTACATCACCATAGACTATATTGGGGAACGACCCTTTTGTTATTACACCCAGCATGGAAAGGGTGGCATTCCCGATCCTGACCCTGACGGATTCATTATTGAGTACGGTAAACCCGCATTCATTTATGAATTTATTCATCAGCATGACATTTTTATCCAAGTCTGCAGGTGTGAAATAGGGATCATAAGTTCCGAAATCGTGGTTACCCATCACGGCAAACCTGCCTATCTTTGCATGAGCTTTTTTAAGGATCGTATCATTCCGGCCCGTCTCACGCCAGCCTACGGTAATGAAATCACCAGTATTTAAAATAATATCGGGATTCTCGCTGTTGATTCTGTCAATCGCTTTCACCAGCCTGTTTTTCTGATGATAAAATGAGGTAAGATGCAAATCTGACATCTGGGCAATTTTCAACCCGTTCAGGTCGGGGTCCAGACCTTTGATCCTGACTGTAAACCTGTCAGTCTTGAGATTAAATCTGCCGTAAAATGTTCCGAATGCCAGAATGAGGAAAATGACGCATGCAATTATCAGGCCGGCGTTTGTACGCGATCTCTTATGACCACCGGTTTTCCTTCTTGCATAAACGCCTGAGTAATGCATGCCTATCAGGATAATCCGGGGAAATACAAGAGCACATATCATACCGTTAAGGCTCAGCAGAACCCATATATGGCCGGCTTCATCGTAGATCCCGTTAAATGAAGACGATTCAAACCACAGGATCCAGAGCCAGATGCTTAGTGCGAGGTTTATTGTAAAGAAAAAGTAAAACCTCATCCACGACTGCTCATAAAAATGCTGCCGGATAACAAGAATCGTAAGTATTTCGGTTATTATCAGAATGATAAGAAGGACCATTCAGGC
Source organism: Bacteroidales bacterium (assembly GCA_049691735.1). GTDB lineage: Bacteria > Bacteroidota > Bacteroidia > Bacteroidales > VadinHA17 > LD21. Next base: position 8,738 of record JBAVOD010000438.1, on the reverse strand, counting down.
ATTATTTGGCTGCAAATGTACTTATAATAAAATAAAACAATAATAACTTATATTTGGTTGATGTAATTACATAAAAGCTGATGACTGAGGTCAGATTTTACGAACCGTACTTTGTTCCTGACGGCAGACTGATATATTCGGTAATTACTGCAAAATACAGGGGGCAGTGGATTTATGTGCGGCATCGCAACCGTGAAACCTGGGAAATTCCAGGCGGACACATAGAGGAAAACGAGACCTCTGACGAAGCAGCATCAAGGGAGCTCAGGGAAGAGACAGGCGCAGGCGATTTCAGCCTGGATTGTGTTGCCACGTACTCGGTGTTCAGGAATGGAGAGACAGGATATGGGAGGCTTTATTTTGCTGACATTTATACCATTGGACCGGTTCCCGATATATCGGAGATTGCCGGAGTAAAACTTATGGAAGGCCTGCCTCAGAACCTTACCCATCCCGATATCCAGCCACATCTGTTTGATAAAGTCAGGGAATATCTATCGACTCATCGTCCAAAGGGGATTAATGGCTAGATATACTCAAAACTTACTTTTTTCAGCCATTTCTCTTCCAACAACCTGGCAATCCTCTTAACGACTGTTCGTCTTATTTCAAGATCAACCGGGAGATTCGGGTCCTGGTGGGCAATATTGATCCTGGTGCCGATGATGAAGTGGATCTCATCGCTTTCCATAATGAGCTTAACTATCTTATCTGCAGGGCCTTTGCCAAGTCGCACACTGTTGTTGTATGTTTTAAGTATCTCGTTGACCTTCTGAAGTGTAAGTATGCCTTCAGTAACCAGGTCGATCCCGTCAATAAAACTCTCGGGGGGAAGTTCGGGATCCTCAAATACAAGCTCATCAATTATAGCCTTGCCCAGCTCTCTTGCAACAATGTCGGCAGTTGTCCCTCCGCAAAGGATAACCTTTCCCGAATAATCCCTGACTTTTGCAGAAAGCTCCCTGTCATTGTCCTTTTCATATGGGGGTCCCGTGCATATAAGCAGTTTCCTGGGCTCGCGGAAATAGATCGTCGCACAGCTGATATCATCTCTTGCCTTATAACTGTCGTTCTTGTGAGCCATTGTGACAATCTTGGCCGACAGCATCATCGCGGATATTGAGGCTTCGCTGGTTACGAGTGCAGCAGCATAGGCTGCAATATCATCACGTCCCCAGCCAAAAGGATATGTTTCGGTTCCCATGCCGCTCTGTGATACACCGTCGGAGCAGAAGACAATCCTGTCCTCCTTCTCGGGTACGAACGAGCAAGTCCTCAGGACCTTACCCGCGTTTCTGCCTTTTTCAAGAATTACTTTCTTCCATGGCTGATCAAAGATCTGATTGCCTCTGAGGACAATTGTGGAAGGATTGTCATATTCAAGAATGTTTGTGTTACCGCTGCTCTCAATGTCGACTATTGTAAAGGTTGAATAGCTTATCTTTCTTTCGCTGCAAACAGGAAGCGTGTTCATAATTATCTCGGCGATCCTGTCAACTTCCCTATGCTCGCGCGTGAAATTGAGGGCCATGGTTGCTGTAAGGGTAGCCAGAATATTGGCTTTTACCCCGTGACCCATTCCATCCGAAAGGACAGCTATGACCCGTTCTTCCTCCTTGATGTATTTGTAGAGAAAAACATCGCCGCAGATCCTTTCTTCGTCATAGTTTCTCTGCTGACTGTTAACTTCTATGTAGAAATCCCGTGCCACAACTGCCCGTTAACGATTATTTGGGAGGCTTCTTTGATTTTTTCCTGTATGATTCTATTATCGAATTGAGCATTTGCTCGGTCTCGGATGCCCCTTCACCAAGAAGGAAGCCGATCTTCTGAACCATCTCGAGATTTTTTTCAATTACCTCACTCACCCTGTTTGTAACCTCTCCTCCCTGAACCTCAGGTGAATAAAGGTCACGGATGATGGCTCCGCACATTTTGTTTTTCTTTATGGGGAAAATAGATACATTAAGCATGCTCTCCTCAAAGTGGATATCCTTGCTTACGACCGGTTCGTCCTCCTTCAGTACAAAAGTGAACATATTGTAAATGTTAAACGGCATCAGGGTTTTAAGGTCAGCGCCCACAAGCCCTGGTATAATGTCGGATATTGCCTTTGCATCCTCGCCGATAATATTAATAAAGCTGGCATTGGAGTGAAGGATCTTCAGATTATTGTCAACAATTACCACACCTGTGGGAAGCTTTTCAAGCATATTGTTCATCATATCAGAAGCGCTCTGGGCCATCTCCTTTTCTCTCATAGCCAGTTCTTCAGATTCCTTCAGTGCCCTTTTGGTTTCAGCAAGCTTCCTGTTCGTCTGCCTGAGTGTTTCAATATATTCCTGCTTGTTCCTGAGATTGAATGTGTGGCACATTTCCGGGATTGCCAGACCTTTTGCCACTGTTGATGCAAACTGACGGCACGAAAGATAACCGCATGCGCCACAGTTGAGCTCCTCATCGGGATTTTCTTTCCCGATGATTTTAAGGACCTCGTTCACTGCATCCTGAGACGGTTCCGGTATCCTCTGGTCATTTGGGTTGAAGGTTCGTGAAAAATCAAGCTTTGACCATCTGTCGACATCCTTCTGCCACTGGACTTTATCGAGCTTGCCCACCCTCTTTTCTGCATACTGGCGGACGAGGGCCCTTCTCCTGAAACGTTCGGTATGCCGTTCCATTCCGGGTCCCAGAAGGCAGCCATGGCAGAAGAACATGTTGAAATGGTGGTGGATTGTATCTATAAATTTGTCGAAATCGTTGATGCCTTCAAAAACATCTTCTCTCCCTGCTGCGGTTATAACGCTGCTGGTAGCCATGTCGCGCCTGATCCCTCCTGCCTGGAGGATACCGGCCGGCAACGGATAAAGGGCTCCCCAGTATCCATATGGCGCATCAAATTCAGACATTTTGACCACCCTTTCCTGAATATTGAATTCATCAAATAGCTGACGCAGTTCTATAAATGTAAGTACATGGTCAACCAGCCTGCCGTCGCGATAAAGGTAGGTCTCATCCTTATTGTCAATGCAGGGTCCTATATACACTGTTGATATTTCTTCACCATAAATCTCCTTTACCACCATTGCTGTCGCTATCATCGGTGAGACAAGAGGAGCGAGATTCGGGGCAAGTTCGGGATGATACTTTTCTATGAGCTTGACAATAGCAGGGCAGTTAGCAGTGATATAGTATTTTCCTTCCGATTTTCTGAACATCTTTGCGTATTCTGCCGCGATCAGGTCAACTCCGAACGAATTTTCGTGAACATGATCGAATCCGAGCAGGCGGAGCATCCCGACGAACTTCCTGTAATCGGTGATATCGTCAAATTCCGATGCGATACTTGGGGCAACCAGTGCTGCAGTTTTCTTTCCGGACGCAAGCAGCTTTTTTACCTTCTCCCTTGAATCGCGGAACTCAACGGCATGAGGTGCACAGGCTATGAAGCAGAGGCCGCAGCCGATGCAGCGGTCGCTTATTATCGAGGGGTGTTCCTTCTGTGCCCTGACCTCTATTGCGTTGACCGGGCATACCCTGACGCAGGAATAGGAGTTACGGCACCTGTTATCGTTAATGTAGAATATTGGTTTTCTGTTGGTCATGATGAATCTGAAAACAGTCTCTTTTTAAATATTCCCGAATTCCTTTTCAAGGATTGACTCAATCCCTGAAAGGGTTATACCTTCAATGACCTTATCGTTTATTCTGAGGTTGGGTCCGTCACTGCACAGCCCCATACAGCGTGCACCCCTGAAAACGATCCGGTCGTCCAGATGATTCTTCCGCAGATACTCCCTGATGAACATGACAACATCCCTGTTGCCTCTTGAAAAGCAGGAACTGCCAAGACAGATCTGCATCTCTATTCTCTGAGCCATTATTTTTTCCCAACTAGGACAGATGCAAAAGTAGTAATTATTTCAGTGCGTTTAGCCCAAATCTCTGGGGACTAAAGTCCCCGATAGGGGTCGGAGAGGCCGCTTTCCGTCAGCTGAAGCTGACGGTAATTGAAAGTCACAGAGCTTTTAGCCACATCTTTCAATTGCTTAAGCTTCAGATACAAGGCTTAATCGAAGCACCTTTCAATTGCCGTTCGGCTTCAGCCAACGGCCAGGAAGCATCCGCACCACCCCCGGGCTTTAGCCCAAATTTCCGGGGACTAAAGTCCCCATTAAGGGTTGGAGAGGCCTCATTCCGTCAGCTGAAGCTGATGGTAATTGAAAGTCACAGGGATTTAACTTCTTTGTTAATAAAATAACAATGTTTATTTTGTAACAATAAAAAAGGTATATTTGCAGAAGCATCACTTATATCAGAATGGCCGCAGATCTCGATAATATCCTGAAAAAATACAGGCAGGGCCGGCGCGAAGAGCTTATTCCGCTGCTTCAGGAAATACAGACGGCAGAAGGATTTCTTTCAGAGGAAGCAATAGTAAAGGTAGGGACCCATCTTGGACTCAGCACAACGAAAATATTCGGACTGGCGACTTTTTATGATCAGTTCCGTTTTGTCCCGTCAGGGAAAATTCATATCAGGATCTGTAACGGGACAACTTGTTACATGAACGGTTCAGGATCAATTATTGAAAAATTCAGTGAAGAGCTCAGGATTGCTCCGCGCCAGACAACCAGGAACGGGAACTTCAGCTATGAGATGGTTCCGTGCATGGGGGGCTGCCTCCATGGGCCTGTAGTAAGTATAAACGGGGAGTACAACATTCACGTGAAGGCCGAACAGGTACCTGAGCTGATAAAAAAACTCAGATACATTATCGATAACGACTAGATGGAAGATTTAAAGACATTCCTTGTAGAAAAGGTACTGTTGTTTGAATCCGATACTCTTTCTCCGGAAACAGAGAAGGTATTGCAGCAGGTGCGCAGGGAAAAGACCGATGTACCGCTGGTGTGTGTATCGTCAGATACCGGCAGCATGATTGCCGGCTCCGAAAAGACATTCAATGCTTTACACAATTATGCCCTTGAATATGATCCTTCTGTCCGCGTAATCAGGGTAGGTTGCGCCGGACCATCAGATTACGAACCGGTGGTCAGCATACAGATGCCCGGCAAAAACAGACTATTTTTCAGGAACATAACAGAGGAAAAGGTTGAACCACTGCTTGACGGAGTTTTTCACAACGATATCAATGAAGAAGACTTGCTTGGGCAGACCGGATCGTCAGGATTTGAAATGTGGAACGGCATTCCGTTCATGTCCGATCTTCCTTTCTTCTCCGGACAAAAAAGAGTGATACTGGGCAACTGCGGCTGCTATGATCCCGATAGCATCGAGGAATATATCGCAAGGGGAGGTTACCGTACATTTGTAAAGACAATAAGGCACTACGTATACGAGGAGGTATGTGACATTATTGAAAAAAGCGGGCTGAGGGGGAGGAGCGGAGGTGGTTATCCGACAGGGCTTAAATGGAAGCAGGCTCTTAACGCCGGTACCGGTTCGAGGTATCTGATATGCAATGCAAAGGAGAGTGACCCCGGTTCTTTCAGCGACAGGGTAATTCTCGAAAGCGATCCGTATCGACTTATCGAAGGAATGGCTATAGCTTCGTATGCAACCGGAGCAACATCTGCCATGATCTACCTCAGATCGGGTTCGGACCTTGCACGGGACCGGCTGAAGAAAGCCATTAAAATGACATATGAATACGGTATTCTCGGACATAATATTTATTCGAGCGGGTATAATCTCGACATCACTATACGGATTGAACCCGGAGCCTTCGTGTGCGGCGAGGAGACCGCACTTATAAACAGCCTGGAAGGGAAAAGAGGAATGCCGCAGCTCAAGCCGCCATATCCGACAACTTCAGGACTTGCCGGTAAACCGACAGTTATAAATAATGTTGAGACTCTCATGAATGTGCCTCTCATTATGCAGAACGGACCGGAATGGTTCAGGAGTATCGGGACCGCTGGCAGTCCGGGCACCAAGGTATTCGCAATCTCAGGCAGGGGCAGGTTTTCAGGGGTAGTTGAGGTAGAGATGGGAACTTCTTTCAGGACCATTCTCAACGAAATAGTCGATGGCATCAGGGATGAAAAGGAATTCAAGGCGATACAGCTTGGAGGTGCTTCCGGATCGTGCCTGTCGGGGGCCGACCTTGACATTACAGTTGACTTTGATGATCTGAAGCAGAAGGGTCTGGGAATGGGCGCAGGCGGATTAATTGTGATAGATGAGACCACATGCATTGTTGATCTGGTAAGGTTCTTCATGGAATTTATAATGAACGAGAGCTGCGGAAAATGTATTCCCTGCCGGGAAGGTACCGGACGGATGCTTGAGATCCTTGAGAATGTGATCAGGAAACCGGAAAATGAAGATGCAGGTACAACCCTTGACAGGTTCAAGGGCGTTATGCAGCTCGAGACAATCGCTTCGGTGATGAAGGATGCTTCCCTCTGCGGGCTCGGGCAGACAGCTCCAAATCCTTTTGTAAGCGCCCTGAAGAATTTCAGGGAAGAATTTGAGGAACACATTTTTGACAGGAAATGCAGGGCGAATGTCTGCAGGGGTCTCAGGACCTTTTCAATTAATGTAGATAAATGCACGGGCTGCACGATATGTGCCGGCAAATGCCCTGTCAATGCGATCTACGGAACCCGGCTCCAGCCTTATTTTATTGTTGAAGACAAGTGCACCGGTTGCGGTGTGTGCTATGATGTATGCAAATTCAGTGCTATTGTGGTTAAATAATATTTATGCTATTCACCATCCAGGCAAATAACAAGAAGATAAAGGCCGAAAAAGGAGAAACTATTCTTTCGGCCCTGAACCGTAACGGTATCATTATTCCTACCCTTTGCAGGATGAAGGATTTTACTCCCACCGGCGCCTGCAGGGTGTGCGTTGTGGAGGTGGAGGGCAGGGAGAGGCTTGTTACAGCTTGTTCCCAGCCGGTGGAGGAGTGGATGAAAATAAAGACTCACTCCCCAAGAGTGATCACTGCCCGGAAAACAATTGTCGAGCTTTTGCTGGCAAACCATCCTGATGATTGCCTTTATTGCGACAGGAACCTGCGGTGCGAGTTGCAGCGACTGGCCGAAGAGCTTAATATCAGGGAAAGAAGGATCAAGGGGAAAAAGATCAGGCCACGGCTCGACCAATCGGGTCCTGCCATCGTCAGGGAGCTTTCAAAATGCATCCTGTGCGGAAGATGCGTAAGGGTATGCGAAGAAGTCGTTACCGCGACATCCCTTGATTTCATCAACAGGGGAAAACAAACGCATATCGGCACTGCAATGGACAGGGACATTAATTTCTCAAGCTGTATACAATGCGGACAGTGTGTACTGGTTTGTCCCACAGGTGCACTGCATGAGAAACTAAGTGTAAATGAAGTCCAGGAGTACCTCGACAGGCATGACATCATTAAGGCGATTCAGTACTCACCGCTTGTACCGGTGGGGATAGCCGAGGAACTTGGTATAAAGTACACGAAGGACTTTGACAGGAGCCTCAACACTGTACTTCGCAAAATTGGATTCGACAAGGTTTTCACTACCGGAGCAGGCACAGATATATGTATTAAAGAACTTGCAGCAACGCTTGCCGGTAATCTTCAAAAGAAGGATGCGGGGCCTCTTTATATTTCTGCCTGTCCTGCCTGGGTTAAGTATGCCGGGCAGTTCAAAGCAGGCTTGCTTCCCCGACTTTCGGTGGTAAAATCGCCCCAGCAGATCACCGGGGTTTTGATAAAGACTGTTGTTGCAGGTCAGCTTGGCGTGCAGCCGGAACAGATATTTTCGGTATCGGTCACGCCTTGTATGGCCATGAAATATGAGGCACTCAGGGACGGGATGATGAGGAAAGGGATCAGTGATGTTGATTCTGTCATGACGGTCCGCGAGCTTGTCCGTCTGATCAGGTTATTCGGTATTGATATTAGCAACACCGATAGGGAAAATGCAGATGAGCCTATGGCCGGAAGAAGTTCATCGGCAGTGCTGGCTGAAGTTTCCGGAGGTTTTTCGGAGGGAGTGATAAAGCAACTGGTGTACGAAAATACAGGAAAGGAAATTGACAGGCAGGTATTTAAGAAGCTTCGCGGATCAGGAACATTCAGGGAAAGTGTTATCAAAGCCGTTGATACCGGAATAAGGATTGCAGTGGTTGATGGGCTTGCGGGGCTTGAAAAGCTCGAGGCTGCGGAAGCTGCGGGTACAAGGTTTGATCTGGTTGAAGTGATGGCTTGTCGGGGCGGTTGTATCCATGGGGGAGGGATGCCATTTACAGGCTCAAGGGAAGAACTGAAGAACCGGACAAGGGGTGCTTACCAGTCGGATGAGACGGAAGCGATAAGTCTGCCGTGCAAATCGCCTTCGCTGATAAATCTTTATGAAAAGCATCTTAAGGGTATGAGGGAGGAAAAGGGGGAAGATATTTTTTACACTCATTTTGAGAAGAGGATTGTTTTATTATAGTAAGAGCGGTTATTCAGAGGGGGTCTATGTTGAAATTAGTTTATTATGAAAGCTGTATATTATGGAAACGGTATATAAAATAAAGATTGTATTTTAAAATGATTATATTCTCAAAATTGTATATTATCGATATTGTATATTATCACTATTATATATTATCACTATTATATATTTTCAAAATATTATATACGGCAAATTTTATATAATGAATTCAGAATATAATTAAAATAATAGATGAAAAGCATTATATACAATAGTAATTATATAATGAATGCCGTATATGAT
>JBAVOD010000437.1:0-1988 GCA_049691735.1 Bacteroidales bacterium | reverse complement strand
CATGTACATTCCAGGCTGAAAAAAAGTTCAAGAAATTTACCATTAAGGGTGAAATTGTCGCTAAGGATTCAAGTTTGTTAGTATTAAGATATGTACCCGAGGCAACAGTGTTCTGGGATACTACCGTTATACAACACAATAAATTCACTTTTAGTGGGCAAATTCTTGAGCCCACGAAAGCTGAAGTTACCCTGCCCGATGAATCTCAGATACTTAATGTTTACCTTGAGCCCGGAGTAATGGAAATTACTATTGACAAAAGTAATTTAGTAGACTTTGAAATGACTGGATCCAGGTCACAGAAGGAGTTGACTCGCTTAATTAAAATGGAAGAACCTGTTCATAAGCTTATAGTTAGTTTAAAAGAACGGAATTCAGTAATAGCTGATAGTATCAAAAACTCAAAGAGCGAAGTACAAAAGCAAATGTTCGAAAGTATTGCAGAAGAGATTGGTATTCAATTGTCAAAAACACGTTTGATATTGGACTCTATCCAGCTTAAATTCATATTAGATAATCCAAAATCTTACGTTTCTGTAGAATACTTACAAATGATAGAGGCAAATGAAGTAATATCTTTGGATTCACTTAAATCTATTTTCTATCGGATGAATTCGACCTTGCAGAATAGTAAATGGGGCAGATATATCAAAGAGGACATACGAAGGAAAGAAAATACGAAAATTGGTGCACAGGCACCTGATTTTAAAGCAATTGATTTGCGTCAACAGACAATTACAATTTCTCAATTCAGAGGTAAAAATGTTGTTTTACTTAATTTTTGGGCAAGTTGGTGTATACCATGCCGCCAGGAGATACCTAATCTTAAGACTTTTTATAAAAAATATCATTCCCGGGGTTTAGAAATAGTTGCAGTTTCTACGGACTGGATTAAAGATAAGTGGATAACCGCAGTTGAGCATTATAGTACTGAATTGTGGATAAATATATCTGTCGCTCAAAACTATGCTGCTGGTCCTTCAAAATTAACCAACGATGATATTTATAAGAATTACTTTGTTCAAAGAATACCTTTTCAGATACTTATTGATACTTGCGGGAAGATTATTGGAAAATGGGGAGGTGGATTACCAGATACCGGAGAAAGTTTGCACGCCGTGTTAGAAAGTTTATTCGAAAAATAACAAAAAAGATATCTGACCTGAATTATTCATGAAAAGGGGGAGTATTCTCTAACTATAACTTAAATGGTTGATCCATAAAAAATCAGTTTCAACAATAAATTATCTGGACCTGATAGGCTCCAGGTAATAAACTGTATATATTAATTGAAAAGTATACCACATTCTCATTGAAAAGTATATCACTTTTTAATGGACGTTATTTGCTGTTTTACAACCAAATTCAACTATCGAAAAGAAAAGGATAAATCTTAATAATTGCCCCACTGTCGAAGTCATTTAGAATACCGCCAAATATATCTGATCCAATATTGTTGCTTTCGTATTCCAGACTCATTCGAAATGATTTATTATCCGATTTATTGATCAGGCGCAAATTGCTTTCTTTAAAGTTATACCTGATTATTATAAATTTTCTGGTTTCAAATAATTGTTGTATACGCAAATATTGACGAAACTGTTCAAATGACTGAAAATCATATTTTGGGAACCTGTATTCGCCGTTCTTGATCAGAAAAGAAGCTTTATAAGTTAAATCCGGCAAAATTGAGAAGACAGTATCATTAAATGGATTCCCGTAATAAATATTATTTTCAAACCTGTAAGTTCCCCCATTCTCTCCCCATTTTGTAGTAATTGATTGAATAGATATATCTTTCTTTTTAAGCAAATTGCCCAGGGAGTCAATAAATACGCGGTTGATGGTTCTCGAGTTGCTGTTACTCTTTCCCTTCTTCATGGTTAAAAACGCTTTTCATTATTCTGAATCCATTCTGTATAAGGTTCTCTCCTGCAAGAAGGATGTTTTCTACCGCTTTATGGCAAACGGTTCCCTGGACTGGCGAA
>JBAVOD010000436.1:0-5512 GCA_049691735.1 Bacteroidales bacterium | reverse complement strand
GAAATATTCCTTGCTGTCTTCTTGGCTCTTTTCTTTACGATGAAGCTTCCAAATCCCCGGAGATAAACATTATTTCCTTTTATCATGGAATCTTTTACAGTTTCCATTAAAGCCTCAACAGTTTTCTGTACTGTTACCTTTTCAATACCAGTGTTCTTGGCAATTTCATTAACAATGTCTGCTTTAGTCATTTTCTTGAAGTTTAAAATTCAACAACTTATTTCGAATATTCGTTTTTTTTCAACCCTGCAAATATAAAAATATTATTTGTTTATAATGAATAACATCTTTAATAATTTTTTCATTTCGAAATTTATTAATGCCTTAAATACAATAATATAGAAAAAAAAATTCTCCGTAACTGTTATAAAACGCAAACTTCATCAGGTCATTGCCCGGCCGCACTTTTAAATATGTAATCACCTGAGAATTCGGATATTCCTCCAATTAAGACATACAGATAGCAGTAAGCGTAATTTTTATTAACTTTACCGTCGGGTTGAAGTTTAAAATAAATTCATAACTATATGTCAGTCAATAAGGTTATACTAGTGGGTAATGTGGGAAAAGATCCCGTTGTACGTTATTTTGACAAAGGGGTAGCCAAGGTCACATTCCCGCTTGCCACCAGCGAATCCTACACAAACCAGCAGGGCGAATCGATCACGTCAACCGAATGGCACAATATCGTACTCTGGCGTGGTTTAGCAGAAGTAGCCGAAAAAACAGTCAAAAAAGGCTCTCAGGTTTATGTTGTAGGTAAAATAAAAACAAGGTCATATGTCGACAAAGAGGGGAACAATAAATATATAACCGAAATACTTGCCGATGCTTTCCTTCTGCTTGACAAAAAGCCGGTATCGGGCAGTGCAATTCCACAGACGGAAGTGAGCAGGAATGTTGCCCCCGACAAGGAACCGATCGTTCCCGATACAAACGAACCGCCGGCCAACTATCAACCTGCCGCCGGTGAAGACGATCTTCCCTTCTAGCAGGGTCTTTAAAAAGTGAGCCAGTTGGAACAGGGCTACCTATTTCCGGTAACGGACTATACAGCAGTTGTAGCTGCATTTTCTCCCGATTTTAAGATAATCATCGGTCTGGCTGTATTGGCGTTGCTTCTTTGTGGATCAGGGTTTGTTTCGGCTTCTGAAGTTGCATACTTTTCGCTCCGGCCCGAGGACCTCGAAAAGCTTAAAAGCAATAAGTCCCGAAAGGCCGTAATGGTCATAAGGCTCCATAATGCCCCCGAAAAGCTTCTTAGTACAATTCTCATTGCAAATAATACCATAAATATTTCAATTGTGCTCCTTGCGGCATTCCTAAGCTCAAGAATATTCGATTTCAGCACCAATCCGGTACTCGGATTTATTATTGAAGCAGTCATAATCACTTTTGTCCTGCTGTTCTTTGGGGAGATAATGCCAAAAGTTTATGCTACCCGGAACCAGGTTCGTATGGCCCTGATCATGGCCTACCCCCTGAATTTTCTTTCAGCTATGTTCAAGCCCGTGACTTACCTGCTGCTGCTTACTTCAACCTTTGTAAAGAAACGGGCAGGAGCAAAGCATCCGGATATCAGCATGGATGACCTGTCCGATGCCCTTGAACTCGCATCGGATGATTTTAACGAGGATGGAAAGATCCTCAAGGGCATCGTCAATTTCGGGAACATCAACGTGAGCGAGATAATGTGCCCCAGGATAGATGTGACGGCAATCGACATCAAATTCGGGTTCAACAAGGTCAAATCAATAATAATCGAATCTGAGTTTTCCAGGATCCCTGTTTACCTTGGCTCATTCGATTCGGTTAAGGGGATCCTTTACGCCAAGGACATACTCCCTTATACCAACAGCCCCGACAATTTCAAGTGGCAGGCACTCATGCGCCCCCCCCACTTCGTTCCCGAAACAAAAAAAATAAACGAACTTCTTAAGGAGTTCCAGGTCAAAAGGATACACATGGCAGTCGTTATTGATGAGTACGGGGGTACTTCAGGGATCATTACCCTCGAAGATGTTCTGGAAGAGATAGTAGGGGAAATCACGGACGAAAGCGATGAGGAAGTGATCAGGTACAGGAAAATCGACGAGAAGACATACATATTTGACGGGAAAGTGCTGCTTAACGATTTTTTTAAGGTGATGGAAATTGAAGATGATCCCTTCTGGGATGTGCGGGGGGAGTCGGAGACACTGGCGGGGCTTATTCTTGAACTTACAGGAGAAATACCGCAGAAAGGCCAGGTAATTCCCTATAAAAATTTTGTATTCAGGGTAGAATCAGCCGACAAAAGGCGGGTAAAAGAGATCCGGGTGGAACTGAACGATGAAGTTAAAGAAGATGATGAAGATTAGAGCTTTTGTAGTTTTCCTGACGCTTACAGCATTATCGTGCTTCAGCTGCAGGGAGGTGATGGTACCAAAACCAAAGGGTTATTTCAGAATTGACCTTCCTCAGAAAAGATATGCACTTTTCAATGACAGTACCGGAAAGCCTGGACTACCGCTGAAGTTTGAATATCCTGTTTATGGGACGATTACCCCCGACAGCCAAAACCTTAATGAACCCGGCTGGTTTAACATCGATTTTCCTTCCTACAGGGCAAAGATCTACCTTACCTACATGGATATCAGGAATGATCTCGCCGATCTTGTCGAACAGACCTATACGATGAATGTCAAGAATCATATAACAAAAGCCGATGCAATAAATGAACAGGTGATAAGCAACAGTGAAAGAAAGGTTTATGGTGTTTTTTATGACCTGAAGGGTAATGCCGCTACCTCGGTACAGTTCTATGTTACCGACAGCGTCAGGCATTACCTGAGGGGATCATTGTATTTTGCCTCTGAACCGAATGCCGATTCCCTTGCTCCGGTTATCACTTTTTTCAGGGACGACATGGTGCACCTTGTTGAAACCCTGGAGTGGAAAGAAAATAAATAATCAGATTTGCTGATGGGTTGTATTACCAAACATTTCCTTAACGAATCTACTATCCTGGGAGTCTGGAAAATAGAGGAGGACCTCAAGACACTCAGGGATATGGTCGTACTCGACGGAGAGGACAGGAAGAAATTCAGGGTGTTCGCGAGCACATCAAGAAAGCTTGAGTTTCTCAGCGTCAGGGCTTTGCTTTCCGAACTGCTGGGAAATGATGCACGCATTGTCTATAACAAGAATAACAAGCCCTTCCTTAAAGACGGCTCGAGGTTCATAAGCATTTCACATTCGCACAAACTGACCGCTATACTGCTGAGTGCCAGCGAGAAGGTGGGAATTGACCTCGAATACATGAGCTCCAACATAAGCGCCATAGCTTTTAAATTCATTAACAGGAGGGAAAAGATCACAAATGAGTCGGATAACAGGAGGTACCACCTCTATCTTCACTGGTGCGCAAAGGAAGCACTCTACAAGATATGCGACAAGGAAGGGATCAGCATAAGGAACAATATAACCATCGACCCCTTCGAGGTAAATGATTCCGGCGAAATAAAAGGCAAAGTGAAAACAGACAAGATCAACGACTCTTTCGACCTTTTCTATACCCGGTATGACAACTATGCTATAGTCTGGACAAAGAAGAATTATGATAAAGGATAATTTCCCCACGGCAAAGAGTGTTGCTCTCCTGCTCGATCCTGATAAAGCTTACGGACAGGCTCTTGAGAACATCCTGCAAACAGCATCGGAGTGCAAAGCCGATTATTTATTCGCCGGGGGAAGCATTACCTTCAACAGCATCGACAGCCTGATCGACTCTGTCAGAAAGCAGTGTTCCCTGCCGGTGATCCTTTTCCCGGGGAACCTTTTGCAGCTCAGCCGGAAAGCCGACGCCATCCTCCTGCTTTCCCTCATCTCAGGCCGCAATCCCGAGCTTCTTATCGGCAACCATGTGATAGCGGCACCCTATTTGCGCGACCTGCGCGACAGGCTGATATCAGTAGGATATATCCTTGTAGGATCCGGAAAAAGGACCTCTGTCGAGTATATAAGCCAGACCGACCCGATCCCGGCCGACAAACCCGATATTGTGGTTGCCACGGCACTTGCAGGCGAAATGCTCGGCTATCATATGATCTACCTTGAAGCCGGCAGCGGTGCTTCAAGCCCGGTACCCCCGGAGATCATAAGCTCCGTCAGGGAAAACATATCGATCCCCCTGGCAATAGGCGGCGGCTTAAAAAGCCCGCAGGAGATCCTTGAAGCCTTCAGCGCAGGAGCCGATCTGGTGATCCTCGGAAATGGCTGCGAGAAAGATCCCGGCCTTCTTAAGCAGGCCTGTACGATCAGGGATGAGATCAGGAACAAGCTGTCTATCTGAAAAGCTCAGGCATCGGTTCGCCGCTGCACGCGTTCGGGTAAGGCACCTTGCAGAGCGATGAAAGAGTCGCGGCAATATCAGTCATGTTTACTTTCCTCATAACAGTTGCACGGTTTACGGACCAGCCATACCAGATAAGTGGCACATGCGAATCGTATTCATATGGTGAATTATGATCGGTAATCCGGTCCTCCTGGGTCTCAATCCACCCGGGATTCAGCGTCACGATAACATCTCCGGACCTTTGGGGACTGAAATTGTTAATGATCTTCCTCAAATGCCCGCTCCCGAAATCATTTGCTTCAAATGCCGAATATGGATAAGCCGACGCAACACCTGTAAACTGGATAAGAAACCTTGCAACTTTTTTCTGGATATCCTCAAGAGGTATCCTTGCATCTTCAATGAGTGTCCTGTTAAGGAAGATCTGCTTTTCTGAGAATCCCTTAACCCAGTCTCCTTCTCCATAGACCGCGTTAAGGTAGGTCCTCAGCAATTGCAGGGCCTGATTCTGTTTGAAATATCCTGCCGGTATCCGTGTATTTTCCATTATGGCCGGTATCTCTGCCACCCCGTGAGCTGAGGTAAAATAAATAAGGACGTTCTTTTTCCCGATGCTGTCATTAATATAAGCAAGCAGGGTCGCAATATTCCTGTCAAGCCTGAATATCGCGTCTGCAACTTCATATGATGAAGGGCCAAACCTGTGCCCGATATAGTCGGTCGCTGAAAAACAGATACCAAGGAAGTCGGTGACATCATCCTTGCCAAGTCCCTCATTTTTAAGAAGGTCCATGGCAAACTGAGTGGTGTATGTATCACTGAACGGCGTTTCCCTGAGCAACGAATAATTGCGAACAGGGCTCCTTGCTCCCGTCTGACTTAACTTCTTCAGATCATATGGGAAATAATTAACGCCGTTAAATCCTCTTTCGAATTTACTGGAATCGGGCTGGCAGTCGGAGTAGTTCTCAACAGGTCTGAAAAGCTCCCATTTTGAATTCAGAAGTGATTCGGGATATTTCATTGCATTGAAGTCGCTAACCCATGCCGGAAGCTTTTCCATGTAATAGGTTGACGACATCCATGAACCTGTGGAGTTGTCGTACCAGAATGCCCCGTTGGCAGCATGTCCGGCTGAAAAGATTGCAGCATACTCCTTCATTCCGACAGCATAAA
>JBAVOD010000435.1:0-3678 GCA_049691735.1 Bacteroidales bacterium | reverse complement strand
AGGATCGATAGTCCTGCTCGATTTCTGGGCATCATGGTGCCCGCCCTGCCGCAGTGAAAGTCCTAACCTTGTAAAAGCTTACAGGACATACCATTCAAGAGGATTCCAGATTTACCAGGTATCACTTGACAAGACAAAGGAAGCATGGATTAAAGGAATCGGTGAAGACAAGCTCGGGCAATGGATCCATGTAAGCGATGTCAAATACTGGAATTCAGTTGTCGTTCCGCTATACAACCTCGAATCGATTCCCGCAAACTTCCTGCTTGACAGGGAGGGCAGAGTCATTGCAACGAATCTTCGCGGTGAGGCCCTGCAAAGGAAGCTTGCCGAATTGTTCACCGTTGATTAATCAAAATTTTTTAGCCGTAAAAAAATTAAAAATGAAAAGGTGCCTTTTAATTCTTATCCCTGTGCTGGTCATCGGAGGTTGTCAGAGCAGGAACTCATTCACTGTCAGGGGGGTCATCAGGGGAGAAAGTAATGGAAACATTTACCTCAGCAAGGTTGAGGTCAACATACTGACGCCTGTCGATTCGGCAAAGATCGGCAAAGACGGGACTTTCAGATTCAGGGTAAAGGCTACTGAACCTGACTTTTACCAGGTGGGGTATTCATCGTCTGATTTTGTGACACTTCTTGCACAGCCCGGAGAAAAGATAAAACTGGAGTTCAGTGATAAGGAAGTGTATAAAGATTATTCGGTTACCGGTTCGGCAGAGTCGGAAAAGGTGAGAATGCTGGATATGAGACTGAATGCCGCTAAAAGAAAGCTTGATTCGCTGAGGAGTCTTTATTCTGAAGCTTCGGGGAGGGCAGGTTTCGATCAGAAAGGCCCTCAGCTTGAAACTGAATTCACCAATACACTTAAGGAGCTCAGGAAAAGAAATATTGAATTCATTCTCAAAAATATCAGATCTATGGCCTCGATTAAGGCACTATACCAGAAAATCGATGACAATACCTATGTGCTCTATGATCCGCATGATCTGCAATTTCTGAAAATAGTTTCAGATTCCCTTGGCAAATATTATCCCGATTCACGGAATGTATTAGCCCTTAAAGAAGATGTGAAAAAAGAGCTGAGTCAGATGTATGCCGACAGGATAAGCAGTATGGCAAGCAACGCTCCGGAAAAAAAGCTTGATCCGAACCTTCCTGATATCAACGGTAATAGAATAGCATTGTCGTCGCTGAAGGGTAAGGTAGTGCTTCTTGCATTCTGGTCGGCGCAATCAAAAGAATGTATTACGGAGAATCTTCAGCTCAAGAAATTCTACAAGGCTTACAATAAACAGGGATTCGAGATCTATCAGATCAGCCTCGATCAGGATGAGAATCTGTGGCGGAGAGAGGTGAGGTTTGACGAGTTGCCCTGGATAAACACGAGAGAGGATCCGCGCAATTCTGAAAATGCAATCCTGTTCAATGTAAAATCTGTGCCTGTCAATTACCTGTACGATCGTGACGGACAGATAATTGCCAGTAACCTTCACGGAAGATCTCTGCAGATTAAGCTGACACAGCTGTTCCCAAACAAGTAAACATGCCTGAAGTTGCCGGTAAGATATTCTTCGCTTCCGATTTCCATCTCGGGCTGAGAGCCGGATCTGATCCTCTCGAACGGGAGAAGAAGGTGGTAAGATGGCTTAATGCGATTGCTCCTGATGCTTCGGAGATCTACCTTCTCGGTGATGTATTTGATTTCTGGTGGGAGTACAGGCTTGTTGTTCCCAGAGGCTTTACAAGATTCCTGGGGGCAGTATCTTCAATTACCGATTCTGGAATACCTGTTCATTTTTTTACCGGGAACCATGATATGTGGACGGGGAACTATCTTTCGGGAGAATGCGGCATGATTGTACATACAAGGCCTGTAACCTGCACATTTGGCGGAAAGAAGTTCCACCTGGCGCACGGCGAAGGACTCGGAAGCAAAAGTACCGGGTATAAAATCCTCCTTTCAATTTTCAGGAACAAGCCATTGCGCACGATGTATTCGTCACTTCATCCTTCGATAGGCGTCGGTATTGGCCATAAATGGTCATTGAACTCACGGCTTGGGAAAGGAATATCAAAGGAATTCCTTGGCGAGGAGAAAGAGGATCTGTTCCGGTACGCTAAGTCGGTGCTGGCAACCGAAAGTATCGATTACTTCATTTTCGGTCACCGCCATCTTCCGCTGTCATATAAGCTTGCCGAAGGCCCCGAAATCGTACTGCTCGGCGACTGGGTAAAAAACGGCAACTATGCGGAATGGAACGGATCGGAGCTCGTAACGTGCACGTCAGATTAAACCTGCTGATCCTCAACCTTTACTGTGAGAAGGAAGTACGAATAACGATCATTCACATCCTCAATGCTATACCTGAGTTTGCTGCCTGATTTACGGGCAACAGAAATAAGGCCAAGGTTGCCTGTACTGTCGCTTTCGATCGTTTGCTCCGACAAAGATCTGTAAAACAGGTCCTTTAATTCAGAATTATCGCAACTGTTTATTACATCTAGCTTTTCTTTAAGAAGGGTCACCCTCTCCCTATGGATAAGATTCCCTGTTGTAAGAAGGAACTTGTTATCCTCGATACTTACTGTTGCAACGGGCATCCCGTATTTTTCGCCCGGCTCACGTCCGGGATTATATTTCAGGACATTTTCAAGTATTTCGACCATTATGTTGAATACCCTGCGTTGTATTCTTGCATCGACATCCTCATCGGACAACCTTGCTTCGGTCAGTGACAGCACTTCTTCCTCTATGCCCTCCGAAAGATGGCCCGACCAGATCATATGCATCCTGTTCTCAGCCATCATCTCCTCAAGCTCCAGGGCTGAGACCCCTTTAAAGGCCTTTTCGTTTTCACCCGAGTGCATTCCTATACCTTTTGAATCGACCGTTTTGCTGAGGATAAAATATGAGTAACCGTTTTTCAGGTGAATAAAATCATAATCCAGTTTATTGCCGGTCTTGATTGCCATTTCTATCAGGCCAAGTCCCGCCCCCCCTTTGTTGCTGAACTCCGCAGTGCTCAGAATCTCCCTGTAAAGGTTCTTGATCTCTGTTAACTCAAGTCCATTGACTTTGTCAAGGCGTTTCCGGAGGTTTTCTATATGTGAGTCTGAAATTATATTCCCCGTGGTAATATTATACCCGTCGTCAGTCCTGGAGTATACCACAACAGGCATTTTGTCAAACCTGGCCTGCTCCCCGTGTTTGACAATATTCTGAAGATTTTCAAGAACAAACATGAACAATCTTTTTCTTCCTGCGATCCCGTAAGAATCGTCATTCATTTCGTTCTCAAGAAGCGTGAGCATGGGCAATGAATTCCTTTCTGTAATGTTACCGCGATAGGCAAACAGTATGCGCTCTTTCTTCATTTTATCGTGAATGCTCTGAATCAGGTCCATGCAATTAAAATCAGGCTTATTACAGATTACTCCATCTATCCATTTGAAACGCAACTTAAGATCATAATATTTCAGTTGACCTGTCTAAAATTAATATCAGTCAGTCCTGGAGAAGTCATCCGACCCTCTGTCCGGCCCACCCTTCCCGGCCAAGATTCCGTCCCCTGCATACGATGATATCAGAAATAACCTTATTTTTTTCTAACACCTTAGTAGAGAAAATGACACAGAAAGCCCCCCGACCTTATTACCTTATTTCTTTCATTGCTT
>JBAVOD010000434.1:0-3172 GCA_049691735.1 Bacteroidales bacterium | reverse complement strand
CAGGTGCCCGGGGTGATGTGCTTTTAAAAAGATAGCTGTATCCTGTAACAGCTGGATTAAATCCAGGAATACTCTTACCATTAACCGTGATTGAAGCAGGGGCCAGATCCGGCATTATTTTTACCGGGAAGCTGCCTGATACCGTATTGTCACCTACGGTTACATCGGCTGTGATAGTTGCTACACCAACTCCCTTTGCCGTAACCAGACCGTTTCCGTCGACAACTGCAACGGCGGGATCATTACTTGTATAAACAACCCTGGCTTTGGAAATATCATAAAAGCTGTCATCTGTCATTGATGCTGTAACACTGGTCCTGGCAACTGAACCGTTTTTCAGAACAACTGCTCCGCAATCTGCAACCACAGTTTTCAATACAGGTTTATACGTACCATTCATTGTGGCCTCTGCCTGACCTCTGATGTCCTTGGAAGACGACCCTATCTCAAATATATATTTGCCCTGATCAAATGTTATCCTGCCATTCCTGCCATCCCAGAACCACAGATCTGCGCAGTCAATGTCTATCGGAACCGTCTTAGTCTGCCCTGCAGCAATTGTTACTCTCCGGAAACCCTTCAGCCTCTTTATAGGCCGCTCCAGGGAAGCCGGACTGTCAGGGGTCCTCAGGTATACCTGTACTACTTCATCTCCGTCAACTCCGCCCGTATTCTTCACATCCACACTTACTGTGATCTTGTCATTTGGTGTGATGGCACTCTTGCTGATGCTGAAATTACTGTATTCAAATGTAGTATATGAAAGTCCGTATCCGAATTCATAGGAAACAGGTTTGTTGAAATACCAGTAGGTTCTCCCGTTTTTCCCCTGTCCGCCGCGTAAATTATAGTCGGTTATCGGAGGGAGATCATTAAGTGACCTGTACCATGTGGCATTCAGTTTCCCTCCGGGATTTACATCGCCGAAGAGAATGCTGGCTATGGCATCACCCTGAGCCTGGCCGTTAAATCCGGTCCAGATGATCCCTTTTATATTTGGAAGGTTCCTGAATTCCTCAACCTCAACGCATCCAAGTGTCTGCATAACGACAATAGTATTGGGATTGACTGCTGCCACCGCCTTAATAAGTTCCACCTGGTTTCCGGGAAGCAAAATAGTGAGCCTGTCAGCTTCTTCACTGGCGGTCCTTTCATCTGTTCCCACAAATACAACAGCAACATCAGATGATGAAGCCATTGCAAGAGTTTCTTTGTCAATCGGTGCATCAGGTGAGGCCTTGTAAACAAGGTAGAGCGTCTGGGGTCCGGTCAGGCCAAGTTTGTTAATCCTGGCTTTAAAAAGATTACCTGCACCATAAACACCTCCTGGTCTTGCTCCTGAAGCGACGGTAGCATTTATCGTAGTCAACAGGTTTCCTGTCGGAGAACCAACCCTGACTTCAACCAGACCTCCGTCAATCGGTATATTCAGATTGATCCCAATAGTATCCGCATTTGTCAGGTCGATATTATCATATGCCGTCCATGATCCGTCGTCAATAGTCCTGACCTGGTCAATCGGCCCCATACCTGAACCGACAGTAATACCCTTAGAGGCAGAAGTGAACTTGGTTGCATCGAATTTCGAGATGCTGTTGTCAGACTTTTTCAACTCAAACCCGACTACGTAAAACAGGTTGCTTTTATTTGTTGTATTGGCGCCGGAACTTGTTACTACCTCGGCAGGCAATCCTTTTCCGGAAACATATTTTTTAATTCCGGCAAACGGGGTTACCATATTTTCCTGTCGTGGCCTTCCCGAATATGGACCAAGCTCCACTCTGTCGGCCTGCGGGCCGATCAGGGCAATTTTCTTTAGGTCAGCTGCATTCAGCGGAAGAGCTTTGAGATTTGTTTTTGCAACGATGTCATTCTTTAACAGAACGGGTGTTTTTGTGGCGATCTCTTTTGCAAGAGCTTTATTGGCCGGCGAGCCAATTATATTTGGCTGTGATAGGGAATAGGGAACCTTTGCGGCCGCATCAAACTCACCTATCCTCATCCTTATGGTAAATGTGTGAAGTAAAGCCCTGTCGACATCTGCCATAGTGATAAGTCCTTTATTCAGAGCGTCAATAGTACTTGTCTGATAAACGCTTCCACAATCGGAGTCGACTCCTGCTTTCAATCCCTGAGCTGTTGCTTCTGCCGCTGTCTTAACATAATAGTGACCTGTATAAATGTCCTCAATGGCTGCACAATCGCCTGTGATGTAGCCATTTAAACCATATGTTCTCCTTGCAATTGTATCGAGGTATAATTTACTGGCTGATGTCGGAACTCCATTAACAGCATTATAAGAGGACATTATTGATGGTAATTTATCTTTCTCAATAAGCTCTCTGTAAGGAGCAAGATAAAACTCCCTCATATCTCTGCTATCCATGTTTGAACTGCTTACGTGACGGTCGAATTCACTGTTGTTTGCAAAAAAGTGCTTGGCACAGGGGACAGTTTTCAGATAGGTCGCGTCACTACCCATCATCCCCCTGACGAACCCGCCTGCAATCCGGGAGATCAGAAAAGGATCTTCTCCAAACGATTCTCCGGTCCTTCCCCAGCGTGGATCCCTTACGGGTTCCACTACCGGCGACCAGTAGGTAAGACCTGTAATGACCGGAGAGTTCAATGCCCTGGCTTCATCCGAAATGGCATTTGTTTCCCTTTGCATCAAAACAGGATCCCAGGCGGAACCAAGAGCGACACTGTTTGGGAACGAAGTGGGCGAACCAGCGCCTGCAGCCGGATTGAAACCTCCCATTACCCCATGCAAAGCTTCACTCCAGAGATTGAACGCATTTATTCCAAGCCGCGGAACAGCAGCCATATTGTTACCCAGAAGGCTTTCCTTTTCTTCGGGAGTAAACCTTGAAATAAGATCAGCTGCCCTTTCTTCAAACGAATATGCAGTATTCAGGTAAATAGGATCTTTTGAAACCTGTCTTCCAGGTTCGCCAGTTTTGTTTGCCGATAGAAAAAAAATGATCACGATTCCGGCCAGTACCGGGAAATTTGTTTTTAGAAATTTTTTCTTCATGTCAATGTTTTTAATTCTTCAAAAAGTCGCGAAGTTTGTGCAGGTTTATTTAAACATATCAGGAATAATCGGATCTCAAATATATTTGAAATTTCATTACATCCAAGCAGCTTAATCCTGATGCATGAATTAAAC
>JBAVOD010000433.1:0-10406 GCA_049691735.1 Bacteroidales bacterium | reverse complement strand
GCATTGAGATCCCTCCGTGCTGGAAAGTGTCCTTGTAGTAGCTGGCATAATAGTTATAGTTATTCTGATAAACCAGGAAATCCTTGTTCAGGGCGAAAATGTATTTTGACGTTATATTCGTTTTTGGTAATCCGGCTTTTTCAGGGAACTTCAGTTCAAATACATCCCTGGGGTTATAGCCCAGATTCCTTCCCATCTTGTACCTGAGATTGGATGAGGTTTGCCTGTCGCCTATTACTTTCACCGGGTTCTGCACCCTGATCGTCCCGTGATCGGTACTGAAGATTATCCTGACGTGCTGGGTCGACAGCGCTATGAGCAGCTCAAAGAGCGGAGAGTGTATGAACCATGAACGTGTCAGACTCCTGTATGCGCGTTCGTCGTTTGCCAGGTCCCTGATTATTCCGATCTCGGTCCTGGCATGGGAAAGCATGTCGACGAAGTTGTAAACAAGAATATTGATGTCGTTGTCAAGCATCTGCTTTAACTTGTCGTTTACCTTACGGCCTTCCTGATTGCTGGTTATCTTGCTATACAACCATTTATATTTCAGCCCTTTACGTGCCAGCTGATACTTGAAGAGTTCCTCTTCGTACATGTTTTTTCCTTCATCTTCATCATCCTCTATCCAGAGGTCGGGCAGGATTGCTGCTATTGCCGAAGGCATAAGCCCCGAGAATATTGAGTTCCTGCTGTACTGAGTGGCTGTCGGAAGGATGCTGAAGTAGATGTCTTCCTCAATTACCCGGTAGATGCCCGCAAGTTCGGCGGCAATAGTTTTCCACTGGTCAAACCTCAGATTGTCAATAAGGATGAAGAATAGTGGCTTGCCGGTTTGCACGTTGGGAAATATTTTTTTTGCAAAGAGCGCAGGTGAAAGGATAGGTTTCTCCGCGGCATCCGGATCGAGCCATGACAAGTAGTTGTTGGTCAGATATTTGGTAAAAGCATTATTTGCCTCATTTTCCTGCATCTTCAGGATTTCGTTCATCCCCGGGTCGGTCGATTTTTCGAGCTCCGATTCCCAGTAAGTTATCTTCCTGTAAAGCTCAGTCCAGTCGGTGTGGTTCCTTGCAGCTGAGATCATATTCCCGATGCTGGTGAATTCCTGCCTGTAGTTGGTGGTTGTTTTTTCGGTAATAAGCCTGCGCTGCTCAGTAATTCTTTTGATGGCGAGCAGAATCTGATTTGGTTTGACCGGTTTGATCAGATAATCTGCAATATCCGACCCGATGGCTGCTTCCATAATACCTTCTTCCTCGTTCTTTGTGATCATTACTATCGGAAGATCGGTACGGATTTCCTTGACAAGCCTGAGGGTTTCGAGCCCGCTCAGCCCCGGCATTGTCTCATCGAGGAAGATCAGATCGTAAGGATTCTGCTTTACAAGATCAATTGTATCTATCCCGTTGGTGCAGGTGTCGATCTCGTACCCCTTTTCCCTCAGGAACAGCACATGTGCTTTTAAGACTTCGATCTCATCGTCAGTCCACAGTATTCTAATCTTTCTCATGTTGATGGGAATCAGAATGCAAAATTATTCATTCTTTCTTCCCGCAGGGTATTTTTCTTTAAAGAATAGAAGATAACGGTCAGGATCCTTATCCCTGAGGAAGGCTTTCATGTTCTCACCATTCATCAGAAAGGCAAGCAGCCTGGCTCCGGATGAATTCCGTATCAGCTTTCCGGGATCGAATGAATTGAGGTATTCATATGCCTGACGGTTATCCTTGAAACCGGAAACCGTTATCATTACAAATTTATTATCGACAAGGGTGCCTTCCGTCCTGTAGTTCCTGTCGGTGAAATTATCTATATTATGACTTATCACGTCGAATGAAGCCTGGTTGACATTAAATGCCGGATCCATTATTATAAGGATGAACGAATTCCTCGCGGTGGTGTCGGCAACATATATCTCGGCAGCTATCTCTTTATCCTCCTCTATCTTGAGCTCCGGGACCTTTTTGGTCAGCCATCCTGCGAGTTCAGCGGCCTTTTTGCTCTCCTCACTTCCAGCATACCTTGTAATGATCGAGTCAAGTCCTGCCTTTACGGTCCTTTCATCGCCGGTCTTTGCAAGCGAGTAAACCTTCAGCAGCATGAACTTCGGGGCAAGTTCATCATTGGGGAATGTTTTCAGGCCACTGTCGCTGAGTGAGATCGCAGAGTTATAGTCTTCAAGCGAATAAACTCTGTAAGCTTCTTTGTAGAGGTTCTCAGCTTCGGTCATCGAAGCAATTCTCTTGCTGTAATAATCGGGATCGGTAAGTATCCTCGCATATTCGCTCCCGGGATATTTTTCGAGGAGACGCTGGCGGGTTATCTCTGATTTCGGGTTATTATCGTCCTTGTAAACCTTGTACAGATCGTAGAGGGTCTGGGGCACAAGCTCATGACCGGGAAAACGCGCAAGAAGGGCTTCGTACGATCCGGCTGCTTTCTTCCTGTCAATTATCTTGTCGGCGAATACATTGCCTGCATTGAAGTATGCATTTGCCATCCGGTTATTTGAAATGGCCAGCAATGAATCATTCAGCGGCAGGTTTTTAAGATAGAATTCAGCCTTTTTATAATCCATTGCCGGAGAAAGCGAATCTTTTGCGGCGCCAGCTGTCTCGTCCTGCCCCCCTGCAGCCTGTTGGGTATTTACCCTGGCTTTGTTCGAGCGCCTCCAGTTGTCTTCAAGCCGTCTTTCACCCCATCTGCGCCGGAATTCGGTCCTGCCGAAGGTCAGGGCAGCCTGGTTATAGAAATACCATTTGCCTTCCTGGCTTATATTATCCTGGGATCTGCGTTCATTCTCATAGTACTGACCTATGTTGGCCCTGTCGGCATAATCGGATCTCTTTCCTTCACTTTCAGCCTTGATAATTTTATTTATTATGCCGGCTATCACGGCGTCCCTATCTTCCTTTTTCATGCCTGCAACCCTCTGGAGGCTGTCCTCAGCCTGGATAACGGTCAGCTGCTCCACAAGTGCATTCAGGTTCTGGGATTTTGTCTTCAGATCATTGTAGCGCGGATATTTCTGATCAAGGAAGTAAACAGTACTGTCGTAGTATGTGCCGGCCCTCATATAATCGGGCACACTGTAAAAATATTCAGCAAGCGCAAGGTACGATTTGCCCTTCTGATTCTGGTTGACGGAGGTTGATGAGGCTGATTTTCTGTAATATGAAACTGCTTCCTTAATGTTTCCTTCCTTCAGCATAATATTACCCATTGCGTAATATATCTGATCCATGAAGTCCTTATTCTTCACATCTTTCAGCATTCTTTCAAGCTCTTTTATCAACTCCTGCGGATTGCCCGAATTGGCGTCAAACACCCCTGCGATGTTTATACGGGCATTAAACTCCACATCATAGGGAGGATTCATTCCCACAACCTGCCTGTAAAGTGTGGTGGCTGTTGCTCCGTCGCCTTTCCGTTCGTAAAGCTGGGCAAGAAGGTAAGTGAACCTGTATTTTGCCCTTTTGCCCGACATGGATTTCAGGGCGTTCGTAAGAGGTTCGATCGCATCGGAATACTTCTGCTGCCTGATGTACATATCGGCCATAGTGCCGTAATACAATGACTTTGCCGATCTGGACGAAGTTGATGTGATGGCTGCCTCCCTGAGAAGCCTGTCGGCCTCAATGTAGCTTCCGGTTTCACACTTGATCCTTGCAAGCCACACGGATGACAGCAGTTTTATTTCAGGATCATTGGCTTCGGCAATGCAATAATTGAAAACCGACTCAGATTCACTGAACTCGTGCTTGTAAAAGCGTGCCATCCCGATCAGGAAGTAGCTGTCGTCGACCCATTCATTATACTCTTTCTGTGAAAGAAGTGCCTTTTCATCAGGGGTAAGCTCCTTATTCTTTTCAAAATCAGGCTTTGCTGTTATCGATTTGAGCGAGATCAGCTTAGAGGCCTTCTGGATGGCCCTTTCCATGTCACCACCACACATAGGCACAGTGGAAGGATCGCTGTTCTCGAATACCTTCAGCAACTCTGAAAAATCATCCTTGTAGTTTTTATTGATCTTGGCAATGCCTGCCTTGAAGGCCTCGTGACCGTTGAAATAAATGTTGAACCTGGCAGTCAGACCATTATAAAACCTTGTTGTCCCGGTATTTTTTTCTACGGAACAACCTGAAGCTATCACAATCAATGCGAACGACAGCAGAAGCTTATATGAAAGTTTCCGTAAAAGCAAACAGTGGTTTTTAATACTATAAACTTACTTATAGTTAGTATAGTATTTTAAATTCTCTATAAATTGTATGAAGCTGCAGGTCAGGCAGAAACAACACTTTTTATTTCGGGGACCTCCTGCATGACGGCCTGTTCAACCCCGGCCGTGAGGGTTTGCATTGCGTAGGGGCAACCATGGCAGGCACCTGTCAGTTTTACTTTAACTATAAGGTCATCGGTAATTTCGAGCAGGTCGATATCGCCGCCATCGTTCTGAAGGTAAGGCCGTACCCTGTTGAGAGCTTTTTCTACTTTCTCCCTTATGATCCCGGCATCCGGATTGTTCTTATTATCTGTCATTTTTATTGTTTGTTAATTTCTACCTTAATCGTGGGTCTAATTTCCCGGTTCCTGATTTCAACCTTTTCCACAACCGCGCGGGCAAGTTCCATAAATGCCTTTCCGGTTGGGGAATCATCGAGGGCGGCCGGGTGTCCTTTATCGCTTCCTTCACAAATCCCCTGTACCAGTGGTATTTGTCCCAGAAGCGGGACGTTCATTCTGGCCGACAGAGCACTGCATCCGTCCCTGCCAAAGATATAATATTTGTTGCCGGGCAGCTCCTCCGGAGTGAACCATGACATATTTTCAACAAGTCCCAGGACAGGCACGTTTATCTTTTCGCTCCTGAACATTGAAATGCCCTTGATCGCATCAGCGATTGCCACTTCCTGCGGTGTGCTGACAACTAATGCCCCTGTTACCGGTACTTCCTGGACGAGAGTGAGGTGGATATCGCTTGTTCCCGGGGGAAGGTCGACGATGAAGTAATCAAGCTCACCCCAGTCGCCCTGGGTCATAAGCTGTTTAAGGAAATTTGAAGCCATCGGACCTCTCCACACAACTGCATCAGCGGGATCGACAAAGAAGCCGGTCGATAGCACCTTTACCCCGTGGATGATCATGGGAACAATCATATCAATGCCTTCCCTCCTGACAATCTCGGGCCTGAAATTTTCGATGCCAAGCATTTTCGGGACTGAAGGACCGTAAACATCAGCATCCAGAAGTCCGGTTGCATAACCGAGCTTTTTAAGAGCTACAGCCAGATTGACCGCGATTGTTGTTTTTCCTACACCTCCCTTTCCTGATGAAACAGCAATAATATTCTTCACCCCGCGCAGGATCTCATTTGTTTCAGCCTGATGCTTCCCGACAACCTTCCTTGGCTCGATCTTAATTTCATTTATGACTGCGTCGTTACCAAGTGATTCCTTCAGCGCCCTTGTGATCGTGCTTTTGAGTGATGTGATAAAAGGATCGTTCGATTTTTCAGGGGTAAGAGTGAGTGAGATACCTTTTTCGCCTGCTTCAATTTCAGATACCAACCCCAACGTTACAATATCTTTTCCCTTTTCCGGATGGATCACACCCGAAAGTGCCTTTAATACCTGTTCCCTTGTGAACATATTGATAACAAAATGATTATTTTTATTTAATTTAAATTTAAACAAGCTGCAAGTTTAGCATTTTTTTCCCTCAATACAAAAAGCTTTTCTCAATTCTGCCGCGGGGTCCCAGAATTTTTCACTGAAATCGATGATCCTGTCATTCTCGATGTGAAGGCCTTCGTTCTGAAGAAGCTGCTGCATTGTGGTCGAGTTGCCGAAATGGAACTTACCCGTAAGCATGCCCTCCCCGTTCACGACCCTGTGGGCCGGAATGAATTCTGATCTGCCGTGCGAAACATTCAGTGCCCATCCGACCATCCTTGCCGACCTGCCCGAACCTATATAGCGGGCAATTGCACCGTACGATGTGACCCTGCCGGACGGTATCATCATCACGACCTCATAGACCCTGCTGAAAAAGTCGTTATCTGCAGGCTCTTTCCCCGGCATCGTGAATGAATTGTTCTTTTTCAAGTCTGAATGCGAGATACTTTATTTTTAAACCACCTTTAATGAAAATTGTTTCATAATGAGTCTTTATGGACAGGATCTTCTCAAGCTCAGCTACATTTCCCCCCGTACCGTAAAGTTTTGAATAAAATGAAACCAGTGTGTTTTTATCTGCCTCCTGATAGGCATGAAGATCATTGGTTGAAAACAGTATTTCGAGCCCGGCTGCCTTTGCCAGTTTCACTGTGTAATCAAACAGTTCCGTGTTGTCGGTTTTGAGATGAATGACACCTTTATCTTTTAAGAAGGCCCTGTAAGCATTCAGGAACCATGGGCAGACGAGCCTTTTGTTTGAATTCCTTCTGTTGGGATGCGGGTCAGGAAATGTGAGCCAGATCTCGTCAATTTCATCTGCGGCAAAAAAGGAACCTATGAACTCGATCCTTGTCCTCAGGAATGCGGCGTTACTGATCCGGTTTTCATTTGAAGTTTTGGCTCCCCTCCATAGTCTCGCCCCTTTTATATCAACGCCGATGAAATTCCTGGAAGGCAAAATGCGCGACAGAGCTATTGTATACTCGCCTTTACCGCATCCAAGCTCAAGTACTACCGGGTTTGAGTTCCTGAAGATCTCATCCCGCCAGTTTCCTTTGATAAAATGATCTTTACCCGGTGTGCCTGAAATTTCAGGCTGCAGCACATTGCTGAAAGTTGAGAGTTCAGTCCACCGTGCCAGCTTGTTTTTGCCCACTTCAGCCCTACTTTTTTGCTGCCTTTTCGACCCTTAATCCCACGTCGTAAACGCCTGCGAGATCCTCGATTCGCATCCCGTGCTGGATCCTGATGCTGTATGTACCCGACAAAGGAAAATAAACATTGGTTTTATAGGGGAGCCTCAGTTCATGAATGTCGCCGAATCCCTTACCGAACCATTTTCCCTTTCCATCGGCAAGATCGTAATTAAGTGTATCGGTTACACTTTTCCCGTTGGGTGAACTGGTAGTGACGAAGAGGTAGATATTTCTGTAAGGGTATGCTGATCCTGTGCGGATTGTGAAGTATATGTTGTTGTTGGTGACAGTGTCCTTCACCGGGAAGCTGAAAACCGGTATATCGGCAATCTTCCAGGTATTCCCGCGCATAGCTTCCGAATCGGTAAAAACGACGTTTTTCCCGCACGATGAAAGCAAAATTGTAATCACAAAGATCAGCAGCCGGCTATGTAGGCCTTTTGTCATTTTGATTCCTGTTTCTTTTCTTGTGAAAATGTTTGTGAGGCTGGTTTTTCGGCCTGTCAGTATCAAACCGTGTCAGGCTGTTATTATGAAGCAGATCTTGCGATACCGGGGGAGCATTAACCGGATCGTCGGAAGCCAGAAGCCTCTCGGGTTTTATCCCTTTCCTGTTGAGGTCCTGTATTTCCTTTACGCGTCTGACAGGGACTGCCGTCAGGTTCACAGGGGCATGCGGGTCGCCGGTATACCAGTAGATGCATTTGTGGACATCCATTTTCTGGAACCAGGCAGTTGAGTCCTTAAGTTCAAGCGGCACCTCCTTTGAGGGGAATGTTCGCTGGGCGTCGGCATAGCAGTCAAATTCGAAGCTCAGGCAGCACTTGAGCTTGCTGCACTGGCCGGCCAGCTTCTGGGGATTCAGTGTAAGCTCCTGGTATTTTGCATGGGTGGTCGTGACCGACATGAAACTTGTTATGTGAGTGCAGCAACAAAGTTCCCTGCCGCACGATCCTATGCCTCCAACCCTGCCTGCTTCCTGCCTGGCACCGATCTGACGCATCTCGATCCTGACCCTGAACTCTTCGGCAAGCACCTTTATAAGCTGCCTGAAGTCGACCCTCTCATCGGCAATATAGTAGAAAATAGCCTTTGTTTTATCCCCCTGGTATTCGACATCACTGATCTTCATATTGAGCTTCAGACCTTCTGAGATCTCCCTCGATCGCAGCATTGTCGGTATCTCAAGGCTCTTTGCTTCCTCCCATTTCTGGATATCGACTGATTTTGCCTTGCGGTAAACTTTCTTGAGGTCTTCCGTCGCGGGATGCACCTTCAGTTTCTTTATCTGCATATTGAGCAGGGGTCCGATCATTGAAACGCGGCCGATATCATGGCCGGGTGAAGCTTCAACGGCAACGACATCACCGATTTCAAGCCTGAGTGCGTTCACATTCCTGTAAAATCCCTTCCTGGTGTTCTTGAATCGTATCTCAACAATATCGTTCTCAGTCGGTGCACAGTGAATATCATTAAGCCAATTGAAGGAATCAAGTTTATTCAGACCGGGCTTATATTTGATTTCAGGCACATGGGGTTCTTCTCCATGCTGCGCCTGCAATTCTTCGTTATCAGTCATATAACAGTTCTTCTGCGAAATTGATCCCGCAAAAATAGTCAATAAACATGTTAATATCAAGTATCTTCAGGCTTGCCGTTTAATCAGCCCTGTAACCTTCAGTGCCAGATCGAGAAAGATGATCTTTGCATTCCCGTTTGCTTCCACATGGGCGTAAGCCAGATTAAACTCGTCAGCCAGGGCTGAGATGTTTCCGGCGCTGATAAAAGGATGGAACTTTGTTGAAAAATCAGCTTCACTCCCGGTAAGAAATACAAGGTAGTTTTTTTTCTGACCCAGGGTAAGCATAAGGTTCTCC
This sequence comes from Bacteroidales bacterium, assembly GCA_049691735.1. GTDB lineage: Bacteria > Bacteroidota > Bacteroidia > Bacteroidales > VadinHA17 > LD21. The sequence goes on along the minus strand of JBAVOD010000433.1, from coordinate 1,652 downwards.
CTGATCAGGCGCAGAGAAAAGGAAATAAAGCTCTTCTGGGATTCCCTGCCGATCGCCGCCATTTCTTCCGACCAGGTTACGATTGAGAGGATATCACGTTTCCATGCGAACCGCATGAGGCTTTTGAACCGGTCGAGGCTGAGAAGCGAAGCATTTTCATTTTCACAAAGCTCTATAGCCTTGATAATGTTCCCGTTTGCCACAGTGCTGATATCCGTTGCCTTTTCGCTGTTTACGCCGAAGCGGCCGACCAGGTAGCTCTTGATGTAGTCGGCCCTGAATGACGGGATCTTGACAAGCTGGCATCTTGACAGGATGGTAGGTATGACTTTGTCGGGCTCATCCGAGACAAGCAGGAAAAGTGTCTTCTCGGGGGGCTCCTCAATAAGCTTAAGGAGCTTGTTGGCCGTAGCGGGATGCATTTTTTCGGGCAGCCAGATGATCATCACCTTGAAGTCGGATTCAAACGCTTTGAGGCTTAGTTTTTTTATTATTTCAGATGCTTCCGACGCAAAAATCAGCCCCTGTGCATTACCGACCTCAATTGTCTCGAGCCACCTGTTCAACCCAATATAGGGAGACTGTTTCAGAAATTCGCGCCACTGCACGATGTAAGTATCACTTACCGGTTCACTGTTCTTATCCTTGATGACAGGAAAGACGAAGTGAAGATCGGGGTGAATGAACTTCTCATATTTTACGCACGATTTGCATTTTCCGCACGAATCCCCGTCAATCCGGTCCTCACAGCTGATATATTGTGCATAAGCCAGTGCCAGGGCGAAGCTTCCGCACCCTTCCGGACCGGTAAAGAGCTGGGCATGACTTACCCTTTCCTGTTTTACAGTACCGATAAGCTTTTCAATTGTCTCCCTCTGTCCCTGCAAATCCGAGAACCTCATTCAGCCTGATGGATTTGGGAGTGTCAGAGTGCTGCCAGGGCAGCCTCATAATCCGGCTCGTTCGACATTTCCTGTACCTGCTGGGAATAGACGACCTTCCCCGATTCATCTATGATCACAACACTCCGTGCGTACAATCCCGCCAGGTTACTGTCGATAATATCGACACCATATGACCGGCCGAAATTCCCGTCGCGGAATCCCGAAAGAGTGACCACATTTTTGATCCCCTCAGCTGAACAGAACCTGCCGTGGGCAAAGGGCAGGTCCTTCGATATCCCAAGGACCATCACATTCGGTTTGCCGGCCGCCATCTGGTTGAACCTGCGGACGGAAGCTGCGCATACCGAAGTGTCGAGGCTCAGAAAAATATCAAGAATGACCTTTTTCCCTTTGAGGTCCGAAAGCTTCATGTCTGTAAGGTCTGACTTTACAAGAGTGAACTCCGGAGCTTTAACGCCCTTTGCCGGAAGGTACCCGGATGTTGTCACCGGGTTGCCCTTAAATGTAACTTTTGCCATAGGATTTTCTTTCAAAAATAGTTAAACTTTTCTTACAGATGAACAAAGGAAGTTGTTGTCGGGTTCATGTGATTTTCAAGAAAGAATTTTATTAATTCCCTATCTTGATGTATATTCGTTGCCCGTAAACTTTAGCAGAGACTGGAAGTATTAATCCGGCTAGTTATTTTTAACCATAAATATTCACTTATGAAAATGATCCAGGATTTCAATTTCAAGGGAATTAAAA
>JBAVOD010000432.1:0-7423 GCA_049691735.1 Bacteroidales bacterium | reverse complement strand
GTATAAATCCGGCTAATTATTTTTAACCATAAACATTCACTTATGAAAATGATCCAGGATTTCAATTTCAAGGGAATTAAAACCATTGTGAGGGTTGATTTCAATGTTCCGCTTGACAAAAAAACTTTTGCCGTAACCGACGATACACGAATCAGGGGAGCCCTGCCCACTATCAGGAAAATACTGAGCGATGGCGGTTCGGTTATACTGATGTCGCATCTTGGCCGTCCCGAAGGCAGAGTTGAAAAGTATTCCCTGAAACCGGTAATACCTGTTCTTGAAAAATACCTGGGTCAGAAAGTCCTCTTTGCTGATGATTGTCTTGGCGAATCGGCAGTAAAAATGACGTCAGAGCTAAAGACCGGCGAGGTCCTTCTGCTTGAGAACGTAAGGTTTTACCCCGAAGAGGAAGGCAAGCCCGTTTTGCCTCCGACCGCTACCGATGAGGAGAAAAAGGCAGCTAAGGCAGAACTGAAGGCAAGGCAGAAAGAACTGGCAAGGAAGCTTGCAGGTTACGCCGAAGTATATGTGAATGATGCATTCGGGACAGCCCACCGGGCCCACGGGACTACCGCGGTGATCGCAGATTATTTTCCTGTGGACAGGAGGATGTTCGGATTCCTCATCAACAGCGAACTTGCTGCAATGGACAAAGTCCTCAACGATGCACAGCACCCTTTCACCGCAATCATGGGAGGTGCAAAGGTCTCGGACAAGATCCTTCTTATCGAGAATCTGCTGAACAGGGTCGATAACCTGATAATTGGCGGAGGTATGACCTATACCTTTGTTAAAGCCCGGGGCGGAAAGATCGGGAAGTCGCTCTGCGAGGAAGATAAGCTTGAACTTGCCCTGAAGATAATTGAAAAGGCCAGGGAGAAGAACGTGAACCTTTATTTTCCGGTCGACAGCCTGAACGGAAATAAGTTCGAGAACGAGGCAGACACCCGGATAACGGCCATTGATGAGGTTGACGAAGGATGGCTGGGAATGGATATAGGCGAAAAGTCAATAGCTTTGTTCACCAGGGTGATTGAAAACTCAAAAACTATACTCTGGAATGGTCCCATGGGAGTTTTCGAAATGGAAAAATTCGCTGGGGGAACAACAGCAATTGCAACAGCAATTGCAGCAGCAACAGAAAAGGGTGCCTACAGCCTGATCGGCGGAGGAGACTCGGTAGCAGCCATCAATAAGAACGGCCTGGCCGGCAAGGTAAGCTATGTCTCAACTGGAGGCGGTGCAATGCTGGAGTATATGGAAGGGAAGAAGCTCCCCGGAATTGTGGCGATAAGGGGAGAATAGGTTGACGCCCCTAAACAAATCTCCCGAAATTGGGTTATCTTTAAGGGGTATATGAAAAAATACTTTATATCTTTTATTATGTTGCTGGTCATCATGCCGGGTTGCACGAAGGATCAGCCAAAGGTCTCAGGCACCGAAACCATTAATACCACACTTTACGGTAGCGGACCTTACTATGCTTATGGTTTCTCATTCTCCGAGGGAAAGCAATTATCGACGGATGGCACCCCATTGCCGGATATGACCCTGCTTGTTGATCTTGGTATTGACGGTACAGCCAGGCATCTGATGCTGCAGACTGAAAATTACCAGAATTCATTTTTCAAATTCGGTGAATATTCAAGTGCTGCACAGGCACAGGAGGCGTTTACCGGGCTGACCTCAGCGAATGTTACACAGTGGGCCGGACTTGCGGATACCGTAAGAGCAAACCAGGTCTGGATTTTCAGGACCGCGACCGAACACTATGCAAAATTCAGGGTGATAAGCACTGTGGCCGAGAAGCGGAACGATGTTGCATATGGTGAATGCACCTTTGACTGGGCATACCAGCCCGACGGTACATTAACGTTCCCGGGCAAATGAGAGAAGGATTGCCCGTTATGATCTTTGACCTGAAAGATCATAATGATTTCCTTCATTCTGCATTTGAGATATTCAGACTGCAGTCTGAATATAATATAATTTATAAGGATTTCATCAAAAACCTTGGCAGGTCCCATAGCAATACCCGGGAGCTAGCTGACTTACCGTTCCTGCCTGTTGAACTTTTCAGGAATCATATTATAGTAACAGGTGAAAGCACTCCTGAGTTAATTTTCGAAAGCAGCAGGACCACCGCAATGGAGGCAAGCCGTCACTATGTAACTGATCGGGGGGTATATGAGACGAGCTTTCTGACCTGCTTCAGGCTATTTTACGGTGACCCTGCCGGTTATCTTGTAGCAGCCCTTCTGCCTTCATATGCTGAGCGCAGGAACTCGTCGCTCATTTATATGACTGACAGGCTTATAAAAGAAAGCAAAAATGCTGAAAGCGGCTTTTACAGAGATAATCAGGAACTTATGATCAGCCGTTTGCAATCAGCCGCTTCATCGGGGAAAAAGAGCATCCTCCTCGGAGTCTCATTTGCCCTGATGGATCTGGCCGAAAAATATTCGCCCGACCTTTCAGTCACCATTATCATGGAAACAGGCGGAATGAAAGGGAGGAGAAAGGAGATCACACGCGACGAAATGCACGGCTTCCTCAAGACGAAATTCAACGTTTCTGAAATACACTCGGAGTATGGAATGACTGAACTAATGAGCCAGGCTTATTCAAAGGGTTCCGGGATCTTCCAATGCCCGCCCTGGATGAGAGTCATGATCAGGGATATCCACGACCCGCTGACTGTCATCACCGAACCGGGGATCACGGGTGGAATAAATATCATAGACCTTGCAAACATAAATTCGTGTTCATTCATAGCAACAAGCGACCTGGGAAGGCTTCGGGCAGATGGCGGATTTGAGGTGCTGGGAAGGTTCGATAACAGCGACGTCAGGGGATGTAACCTCCTGACCGGGTAAAGAACGGGCAGGAAGATGAGGTTATGAAAAACTGACCTGAATAAAGGTTTACAGATAGATGATCTTTTTTTGCCGGGCACTTTCGTAGATAGCAAGCACAAGTTCCACTGCCTTACGGGCTTCAGGTGCATCGACAGCTGAAGGATGCCCGTTTTCGATTGATCTTATGATATCGAGAAGCTGGCAGAGGTGTCCGATATCACTTATCGCCCTTGGATCGGATACTCCTCCTCCCGAGGTGTGCTTCCCCGAGTATTTCGCTCTGATCCTCTGATCATCAGGCTTCTCCTTATTGAATTTCCAGACCAGTATTTTATCTTCCTCTACAATCACCGATCCCTCGGTGCCGAGGATCTCGATCTTCCTGTAAAATCCCGGGCTTATCGCAGTTGACGCTTCGATAACTCCAACCGCGCCATTGGAGAAGCGCAGGGCGGCAGCAGCCGAATCCTCTACCTCAAGGTTACGGTGGCCGATGAGGCCTGTAAAAGCACTGACCGAATCGACCTTTCCCATGAACCACCTGAGAAGATCGATTGAGTGAATTGCCTGGTTCATTACTGCACCACCACCGCTCAGGCCACGGTCGGCCCTCCATCTTACATCTTCATAATAAGCATCATCCCTGTACCATTTGACATACGCATCTCCCATGACCAGCTTGCCGAAGCGCCCCTCGTCGATTGCATTTTTGAGTTCGATGAAGACCCTGCTGAATCTCATCGGAAATATGCCCGATACCTTTACATTCCTTAAAGCTGCGGCCTCAATGATCCTGTCGCAACGTTCGAGAGTGACCTCAAGAGGCTTTTCGATGATGCAGTGTTTTCCCGCCTTTATTACCTCGAGAGCGGGCTCAAGATGGAGCCCTGAAGGGGTGCATACACTTACAATGTCAATCCTGCTGTCGTTACAGAGCTCACCGGCTGTCGGATAGACACCGCAGTTGAATTTACTGCTGAACGAGAGAGCCTGTTCAGGCTGGCTGTCGTAAACCCCGACCAGTTCAGCATCCATTATGGTATCAATAGCCCTCGCGTGAACCTCGGCTATTGCTCCTGCGCCTATTATCCCGAAACCATGTTTCATGAATAATGGCCTTTTGACGGTTTTGTACCTTTCAGGTTCAGCAACACCTGGTCGTATGAGTGATCTATCCACGAAAATAATTCCTTTTCGGCGATTGACCCGTCAAGTAATATGGTATTCCGGTACTTTTTATTCAATTGGATTTTGACTATACTATATCTGACCATTCGAAACAGTTTACATTTTACCGGAATGACTACTAATATCATTAACATTAAACTTGGTATAGTATTTGTTATTATACCTTTATAGGAATATTAATAGTACTACAGGAATTAACCTGATTTATTCATAAAACTAAATTACGGTAAAAAACTGACTTTTCATTAACATTTCGCCGGTTTTACCCTGGGAATACCTCAGCACAAAATTTATTATTTTGCTTTCTAATTAATCTTTTGTAAATTGGTGTTGCAGATCATAAGCTGGTTGCAATTTCTTGAATTACAGAGAAAAGGGAAGGTCAAGAGATATACTGGTCTTATTTTTTGTTGTAACCGATACCCTGAATATAAATTTTGAATCAAAATTATTGTTTCAATAATGAAAGATCTGGAGTTTTCATTTTCCGATGACCTTAAAAATGCAATAGGTATAGCCCAGTCTGTTGCCAGAGAGTATTCCAATAAAAACATTTCACCGGCTCATTTGCTTAAAGCACTGCTGAATAAAGATATCGGCCTGATATCCTGGCTGAAGAATCTTGAAAAAGATGTTTTCTATATTGAAGAGTGGGCTGAAGTTAGAATAGAGTCATACCCTAAGAACTCAAAAATTGAAGAAAATCCTCAGGCTGATGCCGGGCTTCTCTCAGTTATCCGTGAAGCTGACAATATTCGACTGAAATTGTCAGCCGATAAAATTGATGCTATCTGTGCTCTGGCTTCCCTGAGTACACCGGGTGTGGGATTTACTTTCGAGCAATTAAAAACATTTCCGCTACGTGGCGATGAGATCATTAATTCATTTGTTAAGAACTCAGATCTCAGAAATGCAATTGGTATACCTGATAACTCTGAAAAGGTACCGGTGCAGGGGAAGAAGCACAATGCTCTTCTGAAATACTGCATCGATAAATCAGCAATTGCCCGGCAGGGGAAATGGGATCCTGTTATTGCACGCGACAGGGAGATCAGGATGATTGCCGAAGTGCTTGGCAGACGTACCAAACCCAATGTGATCCTTATTGGCGATGCAGGAGTTGGTAAAACTGCTGTGGTAAATGGTCTGGTTCAAAAACTTGCAGTTAACGAGATTGGGGGAAGGCTTGCGGGGATGCAGGTTTTTGAACTGGATTTCGGTTCCCTTGTTGCAGGTGCTTCCTATAAGGGTGAAGTGGAGGACCGATTGAAGAATATCATTACTGAGATCAAACAATATGGGAAGGCTATTCTCTTCATCGACGAGATACACTCATTGTTAGATAAACAGGGAGGGGCATCAGGTGCTGCCAGCCTCCTGAAACCTGAGCTGGCAAGGGGTGAAATAACTATTATCGGGACTGCATCGGTTGATAACTATACCAGGTTCATAGAATCTGATGAGGCTTTCAACAATAGTTTCGAGATCATTAAGATCGAGGAACCCAATGAAGTAGCTGCCCTTAGAATGATAACAGGAGTTATTCCCGGCTTCGAGAATCATCATGGGTTAAAAGTAACTTCCGATGTAATTGAGGAAGCAATCCGTCTTTCAAAACGATACATGAAGGAAAGAGCCCTGCCCGATGCAGCTATCGATTTACTTGACCGAACCATGGCTGCAGTTAAAATGGTATCGGTCAGTTCTGCCGGGGATCTGAAAGCTCTGAAAGAACAGCTGGAGATATTGTTAAAAAATGAAAGGGGTCTTGTTGAGAGTGAACTTTTAAAGGAACTTCAATGGTTTAATGTCTCATTAAGGAACAGGATCAGCGAAGTTCTTTTTTCTGTGATCGATAACGATAAGGAAGTATCCGAAATGGAAACCTCTGCGGAAATTGTTACTTACCTTGAGGAAGTTCTTGGAAAGGTTACTGATTTTGCCGGAAAGCCTCATGAATCGATTGAAAAACAGGATGTAGCAGCAGTTGTATCTCACAAAACCGGGATACCTATCGGAAAGCTTCAGTCGCAGGAGCGTGAACGTCTTCTAAATACCGGACAATATCTTAAGCAGAGAGTCGTAGGGCAGGACCACGCTATAAAAATTATCGCCGATGCCATTCTTGAATCACGGTCGGGATTAAGTAAACCCGGTCAGCCGATAGGATCTTTTTTCTTCCTCGGACCTACAGGAACAGGTAAAACGGAGCTTGCCAAAGCCCTGGCAGAGTTTTTATTCCTTAATGGATCAGCATTGATCCGTTTCGATATGTCGGAGTTTAAGGAAGAACATTCGGCCGCTCTGTTATATGGTGCGCCTCCGGGATATGTAGGTTATGAGGAGGGAGGATTACTTGTGAACAGGATCAGGCAGCAGCCTTATGCAGTTGTCCTTTTTGATGAAATTGAGAAAGCACATAAATCGGTGTTTGATATTTTCCTTCAGATCCTGGATGAGGGGAAGTTACACGATCGTCTTGGTAAGGAAGGTGATTTCTCCAATGCAGTGATCCTGTTTACCTCTAACATTGCAAGCCAGCCAATTGTCGATTCATTCAGCAGAGGAAAAATTCCTGCGTCGAATGAGATAATGGAGATCATGTCGAACTATTTCAGGCCCGAATTCCTGGGCAGGCTGACTGAAATAGTACCATTTGCCCCGATAAGTAAAGAAATTGTTGTAAAGATCTTCAACATACATCTGAAGGATCTTTATAAAATGCTCGAATTGCAGGGTATCGGTCTGGTGATAGAGGAAGAGGCAAAGGAAAAGCTTGCCATGTCGGGGTTTACACCTAAATATGGTGCAAGGCCTTTGATCGGAGTGATAAGGAATGAATTGCGCAGACCTCTCTCGGGAAAGATAATATCAGGTGAAGTAGCCAGGGGGAACCGCGTAAGGGTTTTTTTGGATAAAAACAGGGAAATTAAATGGGAAGTTGAATAAATAGATTTAATTTTTATATATTTGGTTATCATCCGGATAAATGATAATTCGATTTCGTTACTAACATAAAACATTACATTAACATGGCTATTTACGACATAGGCGGATCGGAAGTTAAAGCTGATGCCAATGAGGCAATGAGCGAACTGCCACAAAACCGGACCCTGATGGTTGAACAACTTACAAAAGAACCCCCCATTAAGCCTGAAATTGCTGAAGGGCTGAAATCAATTGACGAAGTTTTTGAACATTATTCACCCGGGGTTGAAATGGAATTTCACGACAGTGAAGGAGGTTTACGTAAAGAGGCTCTTCATTTCAAAAGTCTTGACGATTTTGGAATAAAGGGAATAACAAATCAGAGTGAATTTCTGAAGGGACTGACAGCTCAGAAAGAACAAAACCAGAAGATTATCAAACAATTAAAG
>JBAVOD010000431.1:0-2066 GCA_049691735.1 Bacteroidales bacterium | reverse complement strand
ATTATGGATACACCAAATTTAACCGGATATTGATGCCGATCGGTCACAGAAAATTAATTTTGTTTAAGACCATACTCACAACTAACAATTATCGGACTAAAATAGCCCACCTCCTGTTAATTGCTGAAGGGGGGCCCTATTCTCTTCAGGTTGTGCCGCGATAAAATCATAACCACTTTTGAAGCTGTTCCTTGCTCGCCACTCCTTATCAGAAGCTTTGTATGATGCACAATAAGGGCTGTTCCGGATTGGTAAACGTAGCCAGCAAAACTGATTATATTTTGATGGATATTAACTTTATAACATATTATATATTAATATGTTTTAGCTGTTATATAAACTTATTGATGAGATTGTTCAGTTCATCCTCAGATAATTCCCCCGGGTGAAAATACCTGATTTTTCTGCTGTTGTTCAGAAAGAGAGAAGAAGGAATATCGCCTTTCCAGTTCCGATCCACTTTGCTTTCCCACAAAGTATAATCCGTATCCAGCATAACCGATATGTTCAGGACTATATTATTCTTTTCCAGGAAGGGGATCAGTTTGCTCTGAACTTCATCGGGAAAGTCAAGACTTACCATAATGAATTTCACCTTTGATCCTTCAAATTTACCGGCGGCTTTCTGGAATCCCGGCAATTCCTTCACGCATGGTGGGCACCATGAAGCCCAGAAATTGATCACAAGAAGCTTATTTTCAGGATCATTCAGTATCTTCTCCAGGTCTGCGACCCTGATATAAATAATATTCTGGCCTTTAACGCTTCCGAATGGAATAGCTCCAGTAAGAAGGAAAATAATTAGAAGGTATTTCAGGGATTTCATGCTCATTTTGACGTATAAAACTCTGCCGGTGGCGGATTGTTCGGTACTTCCCTTGTTATAAAGTGAGAATTTTCTGCCTGCAAGGCAGGGGGTAGATGCCGTGGGAACGATTCGGGTAAGCTGCCATGCGGAGGTATCTTTTATCAGCTGGCTCATGCGCTCTGGTGAGTCAGCTTCGCAAGCCTGACAATATCGGGCACTTCAAGGATCTGCTTATCATATCCGGTTGTAACTGAGTTGATCATGGCTAATCCGAGCTCCTTAAGTGTAGATGTATAATTCGATAGGAAAAAGCGAAAAACCGGGTAAATCGCTTTTATAATATAGTAAAACCGGTGAGTATTCTTTAAGCCTCTTGTAGGTTCAAGAAAACCGGGGCGGAATGCATAAACCTTCCTGAAGGACATTTTCATGAGATCATTTTCGGTTTTACCTTTGACTCGTGCCCACATTAGTCTCCCTTTTTCAGTCGGGTCGGTTCCGGCACCTGAAATATAGCAAAATGTCATTTGGGGATTCGATATTGCGAGCCTGCCTGCAAAGCCTGTGGTGAGCGTGTATGTAAGTTTAAAATATTCCTGTTCATTTTTATTGATCGAGGTGACACCCAGACAAAAGAAACACGCATCAAATCCTTCCAGCCTGTTCTCAATGGGTGAGATGTCAAAAAAATTCTCATGAATTATCTCAGTCAGTTTTGGATCTGAAATCCCGCAGGGCCGCCGGTTGACAACCACAATTGATTCAACGGCAGGACTGAGGAGGCATTCATGAAGGACTCCCTCCCCAACCATACCGGTTGCCCCGGTGATTATTACCTTGATCTTCATCATGCAAAAATAAGCAATTGTTCAATGAAAAATTAACGTCAGCAACAGACAAAAGACAAAAGACTATAGTAAAAAGATTCCGGGTTTCACGGGGAGCCTCAGAAATGAATCCGTATAACCCTGTAAAACCTCAGAATCGCTCTTTCAATCTTTCTTCGGGGAATTGCTTTATGCCTGGAGAGGCTGGAGAATACTTACCCTGTTTCCTTCGGTATCCACGAACGACTGCCATTTTCCGACGCCGGGAATATCAGTGGGTTCGCCCAGCAGTTTTCCTCCGCTTTCAGCGATTTTTTTTGCCGCATCCCCAATATTTTCAACTGCTATGACTACTGACGGGTGTGCAGCTTGTTGCCCGTCATCTGTGAGGGGATAGAACCCCCCGTTTATTGCTCCGGGTCTCTTTACAA
>JBAVOD010000430.1:0-1660 GCA_049691735.1 Bacteroidales bacterium | reverse complement strand
GTAAATGCCAGTCGAATCTTTGTACACCCCGTTTTCTTCAGTCCCTGATGCACTTATAACATAAAAGTCAATTCCTCCCGAAGCCAGTTCCCCCCTGAGTGCAAAACCCTCCTCAAGTCTCTTCCTGGCTGCCTTCTCAAGCTTCACCGATATCATTAGCAAGGTATAACCTCCATTATCCAGAATTTTTCCTGTAATATCCTCCCCGCCGGGCGAAGTTATGGAGAAATCATGAACCGGAGGAGTATATCCTTTTTTTACCAGGATCGATTTCTGATCAATAAATTTCCATGTGCTGTCACCTTCCGGATAATTATCGAGGCTGAATTCTTTCTTTATCCCATCCTTCTCGTAAATGAATGTTGTTTTGTACTCATCAACAGGCTTGCCTTCAGGTATTGTCATGTTTTCCGGAATGTTCGCCCCGACTCTGTATGGCAGAAAGTCTATCAGCGGAAGATATCTCAGGTTTGCCAGCGAAAATGCGATAAATAAGAGGGAAATGAATGACATTGCGACCCATTCCGTGGCCTGACCGGAGACCGGCTTAATATGTTTCCTACCTGAAAAAAGGATTATCACAAATGCCAGCAGCACTAAATTCTTCCCGAATGTCTGCCAGTTGGTAAGGTGTATGGCATCGCCAAAACATCCGCAGTCGGAGACAGGATTGCTGATCGCCAGTACAAGAGTAAGAGGTGTGAAAAGGCCCATCAGCAGCACCGTTAGCCAAATGCCGGGTTTCTGTCTGAAGCCTGTCAGCAGCGAAACCCCTGCGAAAAATTCGGCGGTGCATAAAAGTATCGCCAGGGGCAATGCCAGTGGCTGAAGAAAACCAAGACCGAAAGCCTCGAAATAATCCCCGAATTTATATGCAGAGCCAAGCGGATCAATTGCCTTGATCGTTCCTGAAAAAATGAATACAAGTCCGGTGATTATCCGGCTGATGATCCTCAGATATTTCATTATATCAGATTTCTTTCACTTAATGCTTCAAGGATCAGGCCCGAGATGATGTGCGGTGGTTGCATAGTATCCGGTCCGGCGGCACAGTTCACCACAATCATGCGATCGTCGGTTTTGGCAATCGCGAGGTAAACCTCCCTGACCTTCTTCTGAAAATTGAGGCTTTCCTCGTGGATATCCCTTGAACCGTTCAGGTAGTTCCTGTCATTGCCTGATCGGGCTGAAAGCAGTTTCTTTTCAGTAAAGGTGAAAGGCACGTCAAGGAAAAAGTTAAGGTCGGGCTGAGGAATAGCGAAATGACTGAATTCAAGTGAGATAATCCACCTCATGAGTTTATCCCGGGCATCCTGATTTTCGAGTTTTGCGCACTGGTAGGCAATGTTCGAATATGTGTACCTGTCGAGAAGGACGATCTTTTTGTTGTCAAGCCAGTTCCTTATGGTGCGTGCAGCATCTTTCCTGTCACCTGCATAAAGGAGTGCGACCAGGTACGGGTCAACTTCATTGAGCGATCCGAATTCACCTCTCAGGAATCTGGCAATGAGTTCGCCGAAATAAGGCGCCTCGGTGCGCGGAAAATGCAGGTATTCGCAGGAATATCCTTTTCCGGTGAGGTAATCTTTCAGGAGTGTCAGCTGAGTCGATTTTCCTGAGCCGTCAACTCCCTCAATTACAAAAAGCTTCATCCGTGTAT
>JBAVOD010000429.1:0-3238 GCA_049691735.1 Bacteroidales bacterium | reverse complement strand
CGATAAGAGGGGTCAAAGGCCGTGACGGGAAATCAGCCCCGTGAGGATGACATATGTGTCATGGTCCAATCATAAAATTGTGGGTGCTGTGGTATAAAATAAAGATAATCAGTTAATTAATATTAATCAACTAACTGATTATCCGAATTGAACATATAATGTGCTGGAATTGCCTAACGTATCACTCTTGCTTCAAGTTTACCTGTGCTGGCTTCATAATTGAAGGCAAGCTTTTTTCTTTCTTTGCCCTTTTCAATTGTAACCTTGAAATTCTGTTTTGCTATTGTATGGTCATTTTCATTATAAAGGGTCACAAGCTCTTTATTTCCTACAATTTTCCAGCCATTATATTCTCCGCTATAAATTTCATCCAGGACATACCGAGGGGTAGGAATATTTTTTGAAAATTGCCTGGTTCGGACAAGGTTGCCCTTATCACTGTAAAATCCAGACATTAATCCACCCGGGGTGGTTTTCACCCTTACCTCATAAAGGGAAGGAGCTTCAACATTTGGTCCTATTTCATATACCCATCCGAATTCCTTTAGAGTGTACGGGAACTTTGACCATGTAGCAGGGTTATTCTTATCAAAGCTTGTATTGATCGCTTTAATAACTGCAGAAGGAACTTCTTTAACAGGTAATTGAGAGGAGACGACAATTGTTTCGTCATTAAGAAGAGGTACAAGATTGCTTTGAGCAATCATTGGAACTGCAAAAGCAGTTCCCAACAGGGCTAATAACATTTTTTTCATAATATATCGGTTTTTATTCATTAAGCTTTAAACGTGGCATGGAAAACAAAAATGGCCAACAAAAGTTCGATCCGATATTATTATTATGAAAACTCACCAACAGCTACTGTGTCGGTTGGGGTGAGTAGAAAATATACTCGGGGATTTAACTGGTATTATCTTATCTCATTGCTGTTCAGATACATTCCGATCGCTCCCGGAGATTGAGTCCAGCTTCCTCCACTGGATTTCCGGTGATAGGTGAGACCTGTGAAATACTGTGTATTAAACAATAACTTTCCTTCACCCAATTCCTTATATAGTTCCAGTGCAATAAGAATATTACCTTCAATGATTATCGAATAGTCTGACAGATCAAAGGACAGCACATCATTAATCCTGTCTTTTGTGAATGAAATATAGATTGGTCTGGTCAGGATATTTTTATATCCTGATCCCATACGATCTGCCTGATAGATATTCAATCTGTAAGTGACTGAGTCATAAGTGCATTTTGCCACGTTGAGGTTTATATCCTTCAATCTCACTTTCTTTCTGACATTTATTTTTACTCCCAGTTCTGATCCCAGATTATTACTTTCAAATCCTGATCTGAGGTCATTTGTTTTTACAGGTGATCCCAGTCGCATTTTTCTGGGTTTATAATAAACCACTTTGACCTCATTCAGCGGATAAGATTTCGGATCCAGAAATATTGTGGTAGAGGAGCTCTTTCTGATCTGACGGATACATATGGATTTAGGGTCATACCCTATCATGGAAAACCTGAGTGTATCGCTGTCGCTGGTCTCATAAAGATTAAGGGTGAAGTTCCCGTCCCCGTCACATACCGTCCCAACATTGCTTCCAATGATCCCAACGCTGGCATATCCGATTCCCGAGTTGGTTTCACTTGATAAAACATTGCCTTTATAGCACTGGCTGTAAGCACCTGCAGGACAATATAACAGAAATAAAAGCACAGCCTTGAAATACATTCCGCGGTTGTCAGATATCATTTTTACCAGTCTTAACTATTCTTTTCTGTGTATGACATGCTTCAATTATGTACGGAAACAGTGAAATTCGTCAGAATTATTTAACCTGCCTCAGGCCTGGTTTTTTCCATCCTCATAATTTTGAGCCCTTCAGAGATAATTATTTATGTTCCTCACAGATGTGATCTTAGGTGGATTTGGAATGTGTGTTTCGAGTGAGTACATAAACAGATTACAAATTTAATCTCTTTCAGGTGGCAGATGAGATAAAATGTGATAAATATCACAATGGTCATTGATAATCCCCACCGGTGTCCAAAAACCGACAGCAAATCCCGGGGGCAAGCTCTGTGATTTTCAATTACCGTCAGCCGACGGCAGTATTAACATTTCTGAAAAAATATAATCCTCCTTCTCTCGAGCCACTGTCATTCAACAGGTTTATGGCTTTAATAAAATCAGTATTATATATAGGAATTTTAAAGAAGGAGAGCATATATTTTTGGAAAATCGTTTTATGGAGTATTATAAACAAACCAAAGACATTTCCTTTGGCGGTCACTTATAGTATTTATGGATATCATTTCAGAAGGGTATTCAGGGATGTCATTTAATCATGCTCAAGGCCGGTAAGGCACTCAGATCACTCATATCTCAGGGCTTTCACAGGATTAATCCGGGATGCCTTGTAAGAATGTATGAATACTGTTGAAAGAACCACGATAGCTGCAATTACAAATGCTATTGCAAATACCAACCAGCTGATGTGAATTTTATATGAAAAGCCGTTTAACCATTTTGTCATTACATAAAGTGTTACAGGAACTGAAAGAAGTGACGCTGATAATACCATGACAAAATTTCCTCGCAGGAATGAATAAATGATTGATCGTTCCGAACTTCCAAATATCTTTTTAATTCCAATTTCTTTTGTTCGGGATTTTGAAATGAAAAGAGTAAGGCCGAATAATCCAAAGGCAGCAATAAGCAGGGCAAAAAGTGCAGAAACGGATACAATAATGCCCAGATTTTTCTCTGATGAATAGATTTCTTTGATTACATCTTCTATTGTTGAGTAACTAAATGGCATGTCGGGCGCAGATTTTTTCCATTCTGCTTTTGCAAAAGTAAGGATGTTGTCATATTTTCCCGGTTTGTAATGTATGGCTACCTGGTTGATATGCTTAACGTTGATGTCCATAAGTACCGGTGTAATATCTGAACGGATTGAATGGAGGTTAAAATCTTTCACAACACCAATAATTGTTCTTCTTGAGATGGTCTTACCTATCGGATCAATGATACCAAGTTTTTTAACTGCTGTTTCGTTCAAAATTACTGCCTGGGTCAGGTCACTGCCATACTCTTCAGAGAAGTCCCGACCTTCAAGTATTTTGATTCCCATAGTACTAAGAAAATTGTAATCGACATATAAGCCTTCTACAGGTACTTTTATGCTTTTATCCTGAAAATGATTAACTATAAAAGCTCCATAACCTGTCGTTG
>JBAVOD010000428.1:0-3643 GCA_049691735.1 Bacteroidales bacterium | reverse complement strand
TCTTTCCTTTTTCATTGGGGAATGAGACCGTTTGTATTGTTCCCCTGGCTCCTGTCTTTGCAGGCTGACCATTCACCGTATAACCGGAACCTGCAGGGAAATCATGAAGTATCAATTCGACCGAAAGAAATCTGCTGTCGAAATCGCCCTTGACATTGTTCAATGCAATTTCATGATCCTCCGGACTAAAACTTATCGATCGTTCGTAGTACCTGCCCTGCTTATAATTGTATGTTGTGCCGTCGTCTTCATAATACGTGAAACTGCTGGGATCATCACCAAACCAGATATTCAGATACATCACATTGTCTCCCTTGTCTGAAGTGCTCTGAATAACATTTTGCATCGGGATGATCGCGCCTGCTTTTATGAATACCGGCAAATCGCTTAAAGGCGATGATGCCCAGAAGACCTTATTGCCCTCATATTTATCATCCCTGCCAAAACGATACCATGTGCCTGCCGGCAGGTAAACCTGTTCCGCTTTATCCGTGCTGGCCACAGGTGCTACCAGCATGGAGGGGCCGAACAGGAATTCGTTTTCGAACCGGGGATCATATACTTCATCATTATGAGTATAATCTATGGCTAACGTGCGGTTAACCGGCATGCCGGTCTGAGTTGTTTCGTAAAAGGCGGAATAGAGATACGGGAGCAAACGATAACGTGTCTGGATAAAGTGGCGCATAAGCTCCTCATTCCTTTCACCCCAGGCCCATGGCTCGTGCGAAGTATTTCCTTTTGCCGTGTGGTTGCGGAACATTGGCGTATAAACTCCCAGCGACATCCACCGCACCATCAGGTCGGGTGTCGGATTGCCGGTGAAGCCACCTATATCCACTCCGTCAAACGCTTCGCCAGTCAGTCCCATGCTGTTGATCATCCGGTAGGCCAGCAGCATGTGATCATCCGTGGGATTATTATCACCTGTCCACATGGCTGAATATCTCTGGATACCTGAATATGCAGCTCTCGTCAGTACAAATGGACGGTGGCCGTTCAACAGCGATCTGGTCCCTTCAAAGGTTGCCCGCGCCATCTGCATTCCGTAGATATTGCGTGCTTCCTTCAATGTTACCGTGTTTTTCCCTTCGCCAAATTCTATAAGTGGCGGAATATCCTGTCCCCACGCTGAAGGTTCATTCATGTCATTCCAGAAGCCGGTTACGCCGGCGTCAACCAGCACCTTAAAATTCTCTCCCCACCATTTTCTTACTGCGTCCCTTGTAAAGTCAGGGAAATGACTGCGTCCTGCCCATACACTTCCCGTATAAGGCTTTCCATCAGGATAACGGGCAAAATAATTGCCTTTCATTCCGGCGATGTAAGGGCGGTAGCCATTGGAATCAATTTTAATCCCCGGATCTATTATTGTAATCAGGTGCATGCCCATCGCCTTCAGCGAGTCGCTTAACGCTTTCGGATGAGAGTAAGTAACAGGATTCCAGGTAAATATCCTGTATCCGTTCATGTAATCAATATCACAGTAGATTGCATCGCACGGAATGCTGTCCTGTCTCATTCTGTTGGCTATGTCGAGCAATTGCTGCTGGCTCATATAACTGTAACGGCATTGCTGATAACCCAGGCTCCACAAAGGCGGCATTTCCATTCTTCCTGTAAGCCAGGTATAATCTTTTATCTGGCCTGATACTGTCGATGCACCTAAAAAATAGTAATTCATGGCACCTCCGTCTGCACCGAAGAAATACATTTTGCCATCGGTAGACCCGCCAAAATTGAAGAATGATCTGTAACTATTATCAAAGAAAATACCAAAAATACTGCCCGGATGAATACCCATAAAATAGGGAAAGGTTGAATAAAGAGGATCAGCATTCAGGCCGTAACCGGGTGCATCGGTGTTCCAGTTCACATAAGATTGTTCCCTTCGATTCAGAGGTCCGGTCTTTTCTCCCAGACCGATAAATTTTTCGTCAACAGTCAGCTTACGGTAGCTTGTTACTTCTTCGCCCTGCCACGATACTCCCAAAGAAGGTGCATCGCCATCAAGCCATTCTCCGGCTGCATTATAGAAATCAATCCGCAGAGGATCCTTTTGCACCACAATTTTTAGTGAATCCGTAATAAGTGTTATTTCCTTTTCGCCGTTGTCCATTTTATTAAAATCCAGTCCGCTATCGCGGGTGACCGCGTAGGAAGGGCTCATTGCAAGATCGGGAGGAGCAATTTTTACCCTTATTATTGCAGGCGCATAAACGCTGAACTGCACCTCCTTCCTGTCGTCAGTTATAATGTGAATTACGTGACCAACCTGGCGGATTTCTCTGACAGCACCAATCTGATGGCTCATCAGGTTATCCTGTGCGAGGCTCGTAACAGTAAAAAACAAAATAAGTACACTGAAAATTATCAGTTTGTAGTTCATGATATTTTTTGATTTGAATGCAATGACTTATCGGATATGGTCAACAATACAACAAATCAGTGTATCTGAAGTTTTGGTGACCGACAAGAAATTGTTAACGAAGACCCTGACGCAATGGGGTGAATGAATGTCAGTTATTTTCCCGGTGTATCGATTTGAAAACTGTTAACTGTTCCAGTTCAGGTTTTCCAGCCTTGATATGGCTTTAAGCACATCCTCATGCAGAGCAAATGAAGAAAACCTGAAGTATCCTTCACCTGAGGGACCAAATCCCGACCCCGGGGTGCCCACAACATTTATTTCGTGAAGCAGTTTATCAAAAAGATCCCACGATTTAATGTTACGGCCTGAGTTGACCCAAACATACGGGGCATTAATACCGCCGAAAACTTTAAATCCCATTCTGGCAAGGTTTTCGCGCAAAATCCTCGCATTGATCATATAGTAGCTGATCGTTGTTCTTATCTCCTTTTTCCCTTCCGGCAGGTAGGTTGCAGCAGCGGCTTTCTGCACAGGATAGGATACTCCGTTGAATTTCGTTGTATGTCTTCTGAACCAGAGCGGGTGTAAAGGCTTCAAGGATCCATCGGCGGTTGCAGCTACCAGACCTTTAGGTATGACAGTGTAGGCGCAGCGGGTTCCGGTAAATCCTGCGGTTTTTGAAAAGCTTCGGAATTCAATGGCCACCTTTTCAGCACCTTCAATTTCATAGATTGTGTGAGGGACTTCAGGATCAGAAATATAAGCTTCATAGGCTGCATCGAAAAGTATTATGGCTTTGTTCCTTACAGCATAGTCAACCCATTTTTTCAACTCCTGTTTACTTGCTGTTGCTCCGGTGGGATTATTGGGATAACACAGAAAAACAATATCTGCTCTTTTATTCGGTATCTCAGGGATAAATCCGTTTTCGGCTGTGCAGGGCATATAGATAAGCCTGCCATAATACCCGTTCCCCAGATATTCGCCCGTGAAGCCATTCATAACGCTTGTATCCACATAAACCGGATAGGCGGGATCCTGAACAGCGATCACATTCTGTTTACCGAAAATTTCGAGAATGTTTCCGGTATCGCATTTTGAACCGTCCGATACAAATATCTCATCAGGATGGATATCAGCACCACGATCCTGAAAATCATTCTTTGCAATAGCCTCACGAAGAAAATCATAGCCCTGGTCAGGTCCGTATCCTTTAAACATCCCCGGTTTCGACATCTCTTCAACGCCTTCATGAAATGCACGGATAACAGT
>JBAVOD010000427.1:0-14886 GCA_049691735.1 Bacteroidales bacterium | reverse complement strand
GTCGCCCTTGCATGGACAAGGGAAAAGCCGGGCGTCACCAGCGTTATTATCGGGGCGAAAAGAATGGAACAGCTTATGGACAACATAGCCAGTACAGAACTTAAACTCTCGAAAGAAGACTCCGGGGAACTGGATTCAATAAGCAGCCTCACACCTGAATATCCCGGATGGATGGTTGAGAGGCAACTACAGGGCAGATTCCCTGCATAGCCCGGTCAAATACGGAAAATCAAAATTGGAAAAGCAGCCTCATCAGGTCCTTGAAGGGCTCTTCTTCTACCTTAATTTTTTAATAAGGTGGTCGACACTTATCACTCCCGATCCCTTTGATGAGATATAAAGGAACAGGAAACAATAGAGAATTGCGAGTTCACCTCTGTTCACCAGTGGCAGGGCCGCATGCAGAGCGTGTACGGTCCAGTAGGCGAAAGCCATCTCACCGCTCGCGATAAATGCTGCCCAGCGTGACCAAAGCCCGATCATTATAAGAAAGCCTCCGATAAGCTCAATCGGACCACCGATATAGATGGCATAATGGGGCAACATTCCCTCCATAGGTGGAATATGAAAAAGCTTCTGGGAACCGTGCCAGAGAAACAGAAATCCTGCAACGATACGCAGAACGGAATAAAGCTCGACCTCATAGCCTGAAAGAAAGCCCTTTACCTTCATCTTGATATTATTTTACGGGTTAATTTATTGAGTTAATCCTAACCACGTACTAACAGGCAGGGCTAAACAATGTTCAATTTATGTTCTACAGTCTCAAAGGGGGTAAAAACTCACTGAATCCGGTCCTTTGAGGCAGCCTCAGGGAGGTGTTTGGATCAGGCGCTGAGCCTGACCTGTTTGCGGACCTTCCGGGAACAGAAATAAGTGATCCCGTTCATTTCGGTCATATCGACAAGCTGAAATCCGTTTGCTTCAAGGATCTCCTTTACCTTTTTCCTGTCAAGGTACCTGTACATACGTGAATCTAAAATTTTGAATACCCCCTTAAGGAATCTTATGGGCGTATCAAAAAAGATCTCTCCCTTACCGGAGGGGCTGTTATCGGCAAAGCACCCAAGGAGATTCGAATTGTGGGGCAAAACCTGGACAAGATTGAAGAGAAACTCATCAAGATATTTTACCATATTGAGCTTTCTCAGATTTACGAGCGTGCTGACATGCCTGAGTTCATTCTCGTCGTAGAAATAATGATGCCTTGATGAAAGGACAACAAGGTTGTTCTCCCTTGAAAGGCCAAGTCTCTTTAGGTAATAAAAGAAATTTTCGCCGTCCTCAGCGATCATGCTCATAATTGCCGGAAAGAATCCTGCCACTCCGTGAGTGCTTTTATTGCGATCGGTATGAAGAACCTCCGGATTTGCGCTGACCGGATCTTCCCTGACTGAAACAGAAATATTTTCCATTACGGCTTTTCGATTTATGAACTAAAAGTAATGTGATCAGATGTTTCTGGCAATATGCTAATTACCATTAGATGGGCTTTTGCGATTCTTTTTAAACAGGTTTGTCAAACAAATCGCGGATGTTGCGAACCATAAGTGACCCCTGATAAACATCAGGATGTCATTCGTCAAAATCTACCTGATATTTACAAAAATTCATTCAATTAGCTGAGACTGAATGAAAAATACCTTTTTAACAGCCAGTCAATCAGCAAAATAGTAACAAGTAAATTGAAATTGCAGGCTGACTTTGTGTTTTGATGAATTCAGGATTTTACCTGACCAATTTTGAATTATTTGCAGAGATACCAGACGTCTTTTTCAATTTCATGCTTGATAATGAATCGTTTTTCGTCTTTCGTTCTTACTTTATAGTAGTTTGAAACAGGCCATTCAGGATTATAATCGCCCTGGTACCAGCGATCCTCGATTTCTGATATTTCATACCGGTTATCCTTAAGATAAAAGCATTTCGGGTACTCATCAGCCTTGTATCCGGCATGGCATTCAACCCTGATTGGAATCAGGTCCGGCATTTATTGACGTTAAGATCTCCGAAGTTCAGTATTGTAACAATAAATGACATTTTCAGATCAATTATGTTGTATCTTGGTATCTGATAACCGTTAAGTACTATTTCAGACACAATATCAGAAATTTTATGCCAAAATTCAAATTTGCTTTGTTCCTGCCTGTCCTGCTATGGATGACAGCCGGCTCATTCAATGTCTCCGGTCAGAATGCATCGTCTGATCTTACCGGGTTTCAAAGGTCGGCCTATGATATTTTTAAAGAACTGGTTGAGATCAACACCACCCATTCAAAAGGGAGTACAAAAGCAGCTGAGGCAATGTATGAACGTCTTCTGGCTGCCGGTTTTTCCGACGGGGATGTTAAGATCGTTGGCCCGGGTCCGGAACATATGAACCTGGTTGTAAGGTACAGGGGCACAGGCAAGCTGAAACCAATTCTGTTTATAGGTCACCTCGACGTGGTTGAAGCACTCCGCCGGGACTGGACCGTTGATCCTTTTAGTTTCGGGGAAGCTGATGGATATTTTTATGGCAGGGGAACTACCGATATGAAAGAAGATGATGCGGTGCTGATAGCGTGCCTGATCAGACTCAGACAGGAGAGATTTGTGCCTGACCGCGACATAATAGTTGCCCTTACTGAAGGCGAGGAAGGCGGCGATGCCAACGGTGTTAACTGGCTGCTCGTAAACAGGCGCGACCTGATAAATGCTGAATATTGCGTTAATCCGGATGGTGGCGGTGGAAACATCAAAAATGGTAAACCGGGCGTCATGAATATCCAGACAAGCGAGAAAGTATATGTTGATCTGAAATTTGAGACGCATTATAATGGCGGGCACAGCTCCCTTCCTGGCAATGATAATGCCATCTATGAACTCTGCCGGGCTCTCGACAAGCTTTCAGGTTATGACTTCCCGATAAGGCTCAATGAAACATCAAGGTTATTTTTCGAAAGAAATGCCTTAAATGAGACAGGCAGGTTACAATCTGATATGATAGCGGCAGGACGGATACCTCCTGATACCTCCGCCGCGGAAAGGCTCGCCCGGTCTTCACCCTATTACAATTCTATGATGCGTACAACCTGCGTGGCTACTTTATTGGACGGTGGCCATGCCAATAATGCCCTGCCGCAGACTGCTGAAGCTAACATAAATTGCCGCCTTCTGCCCGACGACAATCCTGAAAATGTTCTGTCAACACTTAAATCTGTAATAAATGACCCGCAGGTCGGAATTACCATCTCCGAAGCATCGATAATCAGCCCTGTATCGCCTCTCAGGAATGATGTCCTGGCTGTCCTCGACAGCATTACAGCCTCAATGTGGCCCGGGGTTATTGTTACTCCGCTGATGTCGGCCGGAGCTACTGACGGCAGATACCTGCGTAAAGCAGGCATCGCGGTATACGGTATTTCGGGGATGTTTAAAGACGTGGATGATGTCAGGGCTCACGGAAGGGATGAAAGGATTGGTTCGAAGGAATTTTACAAAGGGCTGGAATTCATGTACAGGTTTATCAGGGCTCTGTCCGGTATTTCATAATTATAGGCTTAGGCATTTAACAAAACACTTGCCCTTTGGTTAATTATCTGTTTTAAAACAATTACCTCCGGAATACGGAATTACTTACACTAAATTCAATTCCGGCTTCGGGGAGCCTTAAAAAACATAAAAAAGGAGGTCAGGTATGGGAATATTTTCATGGATAGTAATGGGGCTAATAGTCGGATTGCTGGCAAAATTCATTATGCCGGGCAGAGATCCGGGAGGTTTGGTGATAACAATCCTTATTGGTATCGGTGGCGCACTGCTGGGCGGTTACCTGGGTGCAACTTTCGGTCTGGGAAGTATTTCGGGATTCAATCTCCACAGTATCCTAATTGCCACGGGCGGTGCCATAGTACTGCTTTTACTCTTTCGTCTGATCAGAAATGCGTAATTGAGTTCAAATTTGAACCTGTGATCATGTACGAAACAAAAAGGCAGCCCCCTCTGACAAGGGCACAGTTTAGAGGCCGGTTATTCAACCATTTTGCTGTTTCATTAGCAGTGATCGTCTGTTCTCTTATCCTGGGAATGACCGGGTATATGGTTTTCGAGCATTTATCAATTACTGATGCTTTCCTGAATGCGTCGATGCTTCTGGGTGGAATGGGCCCTGTCAATGCACCTGTGACCACCGCCGGCAAGATATTTGCTGGATGCTATGCACTTTTTGCAGGGTTGATTATTATTGCTACAACTGCCGTTATGTTAACTCCTGTCCTTCACAGGGTCATTCATAAATACCATTGGGACGAACCGAAAGGATCCACCACCGGTACTCAAAGGAAACCTATTCCCTGACGAGTTTTACAGATTTTTTGAAATTCGTGTTGTATATAACCACTATATACAAACCCTGTGTCAGTTTGCTTGTATTGATAACAGTCTGGTACCTGGCATTTATAACCTCTTTTAGAAGCCTTCCGGTATAGGTGTACAGCCTGATATTGTAACTCTGGTTGTCTCCGAGGGCTATTTTAAATTCATTGTTGACAAGTGTGGGCCATACATAAATTTGAGGCTGCCCGGAGTAATTTTTGTTCGTGACGTATACATATGCTGTTTTACTCACTGCCTCCCCGCATGTCCCCTTAAGGTCCATCCTGTATAGCCCGATTGCATTTGCATTTACGCCTGTCAGTGAAAGGCTGGGTGCAGTTCCGGAACCAACCAGCGTATCATTCTTTTGCCATTGGTATGTCAGGTTATGACCAACAGCCTGGACCTTCAAAGTAACATTGCCGCCAAATGCAACCGTTGTGTCTGGTGATATCGAATTAATTCTTGTTACAGGCAGTACAGTGTAACTAATGGTACTGGTAGTCAGGTTGCCGCACGACCCGCTTACCTGGCAGTAATAGTTTCCGGAAGCATCGGTAAGTACATTGGCAAAATGGATTGTACCTGAAGTGGCAGAGGTTAGCGGGGCATTATTCTTAAACCACGAATAATCAAGATTATACCCCTCGACACTGGTCACGATGTTCGCAGGCTGTTCAGCACACAACACGGTATCATTGGTCTGGCTCAGCAACCTCGTGTTCTTTGCAAGGTGTGCGTAGAGTACCGACCAGTCCGAACTCCCGGTGCTTTTGGTGATCCTTACAGCGATCTGAGCAGGTCCGGTATAGGCCGTATTCCAGCTTGCAACCGCTTCCGAATTATTGGCGGTAATTGTACCTGCAGCCGATGGCAACAGGCGCCATTCATATGATAGTGTACCTGATACGGGTTGCACAGTATAAGTGCTGGAGCCAATCCCCTGACAGATAATGGAATCACCCTTTGGGAGAGGTCCCGAGAAAGTAATTTCAATTCCTGTATTGGCAGTGATCCATGGATCGAAAATTGAAACCCTGGTGTAAGCACCATAGGTATCACAATTGGAGCTTCCCCAGCTGACAAGCCCCGCAAGCTTGTATTCATTATTAACCGGGACCACAAGCGGCCCTCCGCTGTCTCCTGAACAGGCATCCTTCCCTCCGTTATAGTACCCTGCCATTAAATCTGTGGAAGGAATAGTTGGCCAGACTACAGAAGCCTGCTGATTGGAAACAAGCGGCAGCTGGACTTTCTGAAGTGTCGTTGGATTAAGAGGGGGTGAGGCCTGAATAAGTCCGTATCCTGTAATCCATGCCAGGACTCCCGGATCGGTCACGCCTGACGCCGAGTCGCTGGCTGAAATAATTTTAATAGGTTTGGCATTAATGTAGTTTATAGTATCCGAAAGCCTCAGCAACGCAATATCGTTGACAAGGGTGCTATGACTGTAACCCGGATTGACAATGACATTGCTCACACTATAGGCTTTTCCCTGGAGAACGGTGAAAGGGTCATTTGCTCCGACAACAACGGTCATATCTATTGCCGGAATAGGATTATTTAAATCGTCATGCGTGCAATGAGCAGCTGTAAGCACCCAGCGGTTACTGATGATCACTCCTCCGCATTCATAAATCCCCGATATGAAATAGATCTGCCAGGGGAATTGCGAAATGTCGGCGTTGGTGCCACCTGTTATTTTTGCCTGGGCACCCGGAGCGGATCCGGTGAAGAACGGGAACAGATGGTCTCCCGTACCTGTATTTGCGCTTACAACCAGCAGGGGTTCGTTTTCAATCGCCAGTGAGAACAGGATGGTATCCGTCCTGATAAGTTCCGATACCGAGACCTGGAAAAAGAATCTTTTGTTGGGTTCCAGGCCAAAATATACCGTATCCTCCCTGAAATATTCATTCCCTGAAAAAACGGGTATATAGTTCTCGTCCAGTATCTGCCAATCCGAAACTGAAGCACCCTGGGTTTTAATAACCCTCACCTGGACCTTTTGTGAAAAGGCCGTGACTGATATTAAAAAAACAGCAAGAAAAGCCAGAATATGTTTTAGAACAGGGATCATTCTGAAGATATCGGAAGGGATTGTTTCCCTGGTCTTACTTAAGGGCATTGTGGTCAGTTTGAAAAATAACCATTATGGATAAGCAAATGTTTACCGGATATGCCTTTTTTCGCGAAGGCCCAGATTTCCGTTACTACCGATCTTACTTACTCTGATCGTGAGCCATCAGTTCTTTGCCCTGATATACCGGCGAACCGGACTTTATTTCTGCCTTTTGTAGTTCTCGATGATCGTGACTCCCGGATATCCAAGCCCGGCGAGTTCAGGATAATACCTGAATGTCTGTTCCCGTGTATAGAATCCCGTCACAATGACATGATAATAATCCCATTGCTGGACTATTTCGACAGGGAGATCAAGCTTCGTGGTGATCTTCCTCTGTGCACGGAGTGCCTTTGAATATTCGTGGAACACACCGACCTGCAGGGCGATTGTCGGCTCAGCCTGAGCCCCCCGTACCACCAGCCCTTTCTTTGTCCCTTTCAAGTTGATCCCGGGCTGGATATCGGGAGGGATTTCGGATCTCCAGGCCTGCAGCCTTTCAACCTGCTCAGGAATAGTAACAGGCCTCTCAGGAACTATCGGGATAAGGGCAGGCGGTATCCACACTTCGCTGATGCCAAGCTTGCCAAATGAAGGCATGAGGTCTTTCATCGCTTCAAGGACAGTCTGGTCTATCAGGGGAACCTGGGTAAGCCGCACTTTGTAATAGCCCCCTTCATTAACAATGGTTATCTTTTTACCAAAGGTGGATGCAAGCCGTTCGCGAAGTGAAATTGCATTTGACTTCAGGCGGAAGGCTCCCAGCTGGATGGTCGCCATTTCAGGTTGTGTCAGAGGTACTTCCCCCGGAATAAAAGATTTTGTCGCTCTTGCAAGAGAGTCTTCGTGGCTGATCAACAGTATCTGCCTCTGCCTTGCAAGAAGCCTTATTATCCAGAGCTCCCTGAAACCTATCCTGTTCAGTTTTACTACATTCTCGTCGACTTCCTGCCGGGTCTTGAGGTCCAGGATACGTACACGGAAATACTCTCCGGCTACCGTAATTTCAACTTTCTTTCCGAGCTCAGCCTCCAGACGGTCGCGGAATCCCTCTGCAAGCGATCGCTGCTTGAATGCCCCTATCTGGATTGCCCAGCTGTCTTCAGTTATCGTATACACTTCCTCAGACAGTTCGTGGATGACCATGACTGAAGTATCTTTTCTGACCAGGGCCGTATCCTGAATTACTGAAGGGGTCGTTTTTGCTTCTTCGGGAAGGGGCTTAAGAACAAAATCAAGCCCGTCAACAATATCCCCCTCAATCCCGCCGGTTATACTGAAGCTTACGGACTCAGGTTCCGAAACAAGCCTGAGCTTCGCAAGCTGTGAAGTATCAATGCTGACCCGGTAGTCGCCGGGATGAAATCCGAAATAACTGAAATAACCATCCGCTTCTGTCAGGGTTTTACCTGCAGGCTTATCACCGGTAGTCCTGAAGTTGACAATAACACGTCCAAGGCCTTTTCTTTCACCGTTGCTTTCAAGGATGACGCTTCCGTTGGCTTCACCGGCAATCGTGACCGGTATTTCGACAAGCTTCAGTATGTCGGGATCGACGGCAACGCTGTAGGTAAGTACGCCGAGCCTCCACGAAATATTCTCAAAGCTGTTTGGATCAAGCTCAATAAAACAATTGGTATATGGTTCAAGTCCGAGTATCCTGATCGTCGTGTCGCGATCACTTCTTTCAATCCGCCCTGAACTTGAACGAATATTGAGCCCGTATGCGCGAGGCTCGCCGGCATCCCTTGTGCCGCTCCCGTTCAGATCGAGGAAAGCTACTATCGAAATGCCGCCTCTTCCGACGTTTGGACGGTTATCCGTTCCGAGATAACGTGTTTTCCGGTCGTTGATCAGGCTCCCTCTGGCGTACTGGATGAAGCTCGTCCTGTTATTTGACTGGCGGACCGATGCCCCGGTCTGCGCAAATCTGAAATCATACCTGAATCCTGCCTCCGCAAACTTCAGGTTATTCCTGAAATTCTGCTCATATGACAGGCTGATGAATCCATGTTCCAACACACGACGTTCCAGACGGGCTTTTGCTGAAAAGAGCTTGTTTTCGGTATAGCCGTACTGGGCCTGAGGCATCAGTATAAAGCCGGCAGGCAGCCTGAACGACATTGAAAGATTACTGTAGAAGTACGGCTTTACCCTGTCGATTAACAGCGCATATGTTGTGAGGTTAGTGTTGACTCCGAAAACTGAGCCTGAAATAAGCCACTCACCTGTTGTGTATTTTGAACCCGGCAGAACGATCTGGTAAAGGGACAAACGCTGGAAAGAAGCAAATTTTCCAAGTTTCAGCGGCATTGAGATTGTTGCACGGCGTTCTTCACGATAGTTGTAAAATATGGCTTTCTGCTCTTTATTGTACCAGGTATAATTCAGATCGAGCTGGAGGTTGGAGGGCAGGCGGTAGCTGAGTGTTCCTTTAGCCCTGACGCCATAATCATACTCACCCGAAAGCATCAGGTTGTTGGCAAGCCTGAAGGAAGCATTTATATAAGGCATGGCCGGTCGTGATGATATTGAGGAAAGATACTCAACTCCGCCACCGACGGTGATTGCCTTTGATAATCCGTAATTAATGCTTGCCCTCGAAAACCGGCTTCGGACAGTGTCTTCAACAATACCTGCACCGATGGCATATTCCATAGTTCCCGAGGGCAGAAAATTAAACGGAATTGTGATGTACTGTTCGCGTGTCCTCTCTTCCCCCCACGGACCGAAAAACTTGACCTTAATGATCGAATTTCCATAAACCAGCGGTACCTCGAATGTATAGAAACCCGACGCATCTGCCTTTACATAATCGACAAGTACATTATTAACATACAGCTCGACAATCCATCCGGGATCTGTCCGGTCGCTGAGTGTATATGTTCCGAACGACCGTCTGAACGTCGTTGGAGTGTTAGTTATCTGGACCCCGATTACAGGATTAAAGATTGACGATATTGCGTTTGTTGTAATTTTCCCGGCCATTACCTGGCGAAGCGGGGCAAAATCATTATTCACATACCGCCACAGGTAGAACTGCTGCTTTTCCGAAACGGGATCGGTGCTGTTGTAATAAAGATTTGCCGTTGCTTCCCCTCCTGCAAGCATTGCACCTAGAGAAAGGTTAAGCATCATGTCGGATCTGCCGTTAATCTCTTCTGAAGCAATCGCCGACCAGTCGGCCATGCCAAACCTGAAAAGCGGGTAACTTCTTCCTATTGTGGTATCTGCCTTTATCTCCCCTTTCAGCCTGGTCAGGTTCTTCCGCATTTCCTCCAGGCGCATCTCTCTTATCAGAGGGAGTTCCAGCTTGGTGTTTACTGTCACCGACAGGCTGCGGAAATTGAACACACAATCGAGGCCGAAAATCTTCCCGTATAAAGATGATCGCATATACATGCTCGATTCAGTCTTTATCAGATCGCCCGGTACAAGATCGAATGTCCTGTCCTGGTAAATGATCCTGTTTTTCTGCCTGTCGATGATATAGGATGCTTCAGGAGTTATGAAGAAACCTGAAATCGTTTCCAGATCAGGCGATGGTATGTTCCTTATTTTAAGGAAGTCAAAAAGCGCAGTTACCGGAAGATATAATTCCTGACCCTTAATAAGCGCGTCAATATCGGTACCGCCGGTACGGGGGATTTCAAGGAAGACAGATATTTCATCATATTCGGGAAGATCCTGGGCTTGCAATGCCAGTGGACCTCCCAGAAGAAACAAAATTAAAAGGAGATTTAATGTGCCTTGCCGCCCGGGATGCATACAGCCTTTTTTTTCAGTACAGGAGTATGCTTCAGGGAGGGTCATTTTCAGTTATTCACTTTATCTGTAAGCAGGGCTATTCCTGCACAAATGTTAAATCGAATGTTCCTGTATAGCTTCCCGGCGGATTGGCAGTGGCATTGCCGACAGTCAAAGTGCCTCCGATGTACAGCTGTTGCGCCACGTTAAACTGCGCCACTGAGACAAATGGGGATGCGGGCAGGGAATTTCCTATATGCAGTGTCATTGATCCCGAAGGAGTGCCCATGAGGTGTACGTCAGGGCCGTTCAGGATTGAGATGATCGTCCCCGGATGAGCATGTACCTCAAGCAAAGCGGCAGAGTACGGATAGCCAAGTCCAAGCAGGACAACATCTCCTGTTGCAGTCCTCGAATCTGGAGGATCAATAATTACGGTTCCGCCGGTCACTCCATAGTAAAAGGCTCCGAATGCCAGGCTCTGGGCCGTGGCATCAACCCTGATGGGCCTGGGAGGGCGTTCCTGTGCAGTTAGTTCATGCAGTCCCGTCAGCTCCGGAATGGCAGCCATTAACACAAGAATCCGGAAAACATTGCGGGTTATATATAAGGTCGGATTCATCTGTTCTGTATAAATATTTTTTTTGAAATTCTGCATTTTCCCGAAGTGAATGTGACAATGTAAATGCCGTCCTTAAATCCGTGTTTGTATTCAATGTAACCGGGATCAGTTATTCTTTTAACTAATAGTATCTGACCTGTCATGTTTATTATTGACAAAGTTCCTTTACCAGTTTTGTTAATATCGACATAACCTTTGATTATTCCGTGCGAATTGTAGATTGAGAAAAGATCACTCACCCGGCTCGTATCCGGAATTTCAGTTTTGTCCGGGGTAAGATTCAGGTAAAATCTATCCTCATATTCACCTTCTTTCAGAAAAATCCTGTATTCTCCTTTATTGAGCAGGTCATGTTCAGTTCCTGTAAAGAGATCAGAAATAAATACCCTTTTATAGTCAGGCTCACCGGTAAGATCCGTGATCCTGAATACGATGTAGCCATCCACAAATGTATTTAGACCGAGAGGGATCCGGCAAAGCGTATCCCTGCCTGCCGGCAGGGCATCGATAGATAACCTCGATCCGTCTGTGGCCAGGGCATAAAGATTGGGTACCTGATAATCAGTATTCATGAGTTTAAATGCGTCGAGTTTCGAATCAAACCCCGTTTGTGCTTTTTCATCAAAATAGATCACCACACGATCGGCTGAAGTACTGTCTTCGGCAAAATTTGCACTTAACCGGATCAGATTGGTTGATTTTTTTTCACCTTTTTTTAGAAAAGGATGCGTAAGATCAGTAAGCCTGACGTCGTTGTTGAGCCCCAGTATTCCTGTCACAGGATATGAGTCGTCGGAAACATGGATAAAGAATCCCTGCATCGAAGAAATTATCCCGGTTGCAAGCCCGTCGGTCGAGATGCCGCCAATATAGGTGCTGTAGGTACCCCCGTACTCATCGGAGGTGCTGGCCCTGAAATAATACAGGGCATCATCAATGTTTGTTTTTGTCCAGCCGGCGTCGGCATCCCAGTCGATGGGTGACGGGTACGGGTTTCCCACAAGGTTAAATCCCAGCGTATAAGTATGATTGTTGTTAAACAGGGTGGTGGATAGGCTTCCATTGTTGACCACTCCAGTAAGACCGACAGTATTTGGATTGGAAGATGACCCGAAATTTACTGCATAGCCCCGGAGCGGCGTAAGTATGCCTGCAGGGTCCGTATAATCTACCCATCCGGAGGTAGTACTTGCTTCGTTGTAACTGTAGAAAGTCGGGAAATCATTGGTAAGGTCCATATCATCACTAAACTCATTAACGGTAGAGGACTGGAACGGAGAGCTGAAATATTTATATCCGAATCCGGAGGGGAGATAACGCTGCATGGTTACATTTCCGGTGACTGACCCGCTTCCGGTGCCGGCAATAAGTGCTGTCTGCGATGCAGATGAGAGGAGAGTAAGGTATCCTCCTGAGGCCAGGCTACCATTTTGTAGGGTAATAATGCCAGAAATATTCAGGGGCCCCTGTAAAGTTACTCCGCCGGGATTGTTTATTATAAGATCCTTAATTGTATTGCCCAAAAAAACATCAGCCCCCAATACCTGTGCCACCGTACCATTAAGTTCGACTGTTCCTTCAGTTGAAGTGATGCCTCCGGCACTGGCGATTGTGCCTGAGATCTTCAGTGTATTTCCTGAAATGACCAGTGATGATCCCGGAACTATTGTTAAATTATTAACAGTTCCTGTGGCACCTGTGCCGAGAACAGGTTTATTGGCGACATCGGGGATCCGGACCGAAAATGCTGAAGTCGGAATAGCCCCGCATGACCAGTTCCCCGGAACATTCCAGTCGCTGCCGGATGTACCGGTCCAGGTCGATTCGGTAAGAACCGTAAGAAGAGCGGGAGTGCTGTTTACCGGCGACGTTCCGCAAGAGGAAGATATGACGCACCTGTACTGTTTTCCGTTCTTTGCCAGACCCGGACTGGTAAGGGTCAGAACTGATGATGTGGCACCGGAATAAATTCCTCCGTCAGTTATATTTATACCATCTTCCTGCCACTGATAAGTAAGATTATAACCTGCTGCAGAGACGGTAAAAACACCAATGTCACCGGGGCACATTGACACGGGCTGAGGCTGGCTAATAATTGATACTCCGCTATAAATGGCAAGGGCAACCGCCGCAGCCGGACTCTCACAACCATTGACTGTTTGTGTGACAGTATAATTATAAACTCCGGCTGCAGTCTGACCTGTCGAGAATGGATTCGCCGTGCTTACCAGCGTCCCGCCGCTGTACCAGCGGATGTTATTGCCGGATGTGGCCGCAAGATAAGTTATCTGATTTGTACAATATTCTTTATCCGGAGCGACAGGCGCGGGTGGAGGACCTGTGATAAGAATACTCTTTG
Organism: Bacteroidales bacterium; assembly: GCA_049691735.1. Classification (GTDB taxonomy): domain Bacteria; phylum Bacteroidota; class Bacteroidia; order Bacteroidales; family VadinHA17; genus LD21. Next base: position 1,680 of record JBAVOD010000427.1, on the reverse strand, counting down.
TGACATTTACAGGACCACAACCTGCATCATATGTGTATGTTATCTGGTAGGTTCCGGCTGAAGGAGGGGTGAACAGGTTCCCTGAAATGTACGGATTCCCTGAGTACGTTCCCCCCGACGGATATCCTGATGTAAGCACCAGAGGCATTGTGCAGATCCCTGCCGAAGGAAGCTGGTCTGTTTGGGTTCCGACAGCATCGAGGGAATAGAATGTTGAAGGTGAGGATTGATTAAAGTATTCTGTTCTCAGCCACCCGTCTGATCTTACTTTGTCAGATACTCTGAGTTCGTCAAGCCTTCCGTCAAAATAATAATTTGACTCAAAAGGCTCTTTCCCGATAACAAGATTATTTGACGCTATCCCAAGAATCCCGGTTTTTTTGAAAGGCCTTTCGGGGATCCCATTGACAAATGTCATAATTGAATCGAGAACATCAGAACTCATACCTGCCAGGTAGTACCACTGCCCTGTGTTTAAAACTGTTCCTCCGGCAACATCCCTGTTTAATGAAGCTGTATTTGCGGCATTCCGGATTTCAAACTCTACCTTATTATTTGTATAGATTCCAAATTTATATCCTCCGCTTGAATTGTTCTGGTTGCTCGCAATCTTCTGGTCGCGGGTTCTCGTATCCATATAAACCCACGCTGAAACCGTTATGTTACCTGCAAAGTTTAAATCGGGAGCATTATTTACCTGTACATATTCGTTACTACCGTTCAGACCCAGGGCATTATATATATTTCCTGCAGTGTACGTGGGAGTATTGTAAGGAGTTCCGGCCTGATCAAAGGAAGTGAAATCTTTCAGGTTGTCATTATCCAGATGCCAGACACCCTTATAGTGGCTGTCCCAGACTGAGGCAACTGACGGGTCGGTATTTATCTGAGGATTTCCATAAAGGATCTTGATCACTGTATTAGACGAGGAGGACAGTGTTGGCACGCGGATCCAGGCAATCAGGTTGCCATTTGTTCCGTTATAGTACTCAACCTGATGATCCAGCTTATTATAATTGGCATCTGTAAAAATAATATCATAACCGTTCGCATTATATATCTGGCCATCAGGTGAAGCCTTTAAGAAATTCTGACCAGCAAGGCTGACCATAACAGGAAAATTATACAGGTCGGAGCCCCCGGCTACTTTTGTATGATCAATTGTTATATCTCGTTCATACCCGTAACCCAGCAAAGGCATTCCGCAACCGGTAGCTATGGCAAAATCGAATGAGGTATTGTTCAGGTTTGTAACTTCATTGCGCGAAATATCATTACCCGACCAGGTTCCATGGGTACCCACAGCTCTCCAGGCCGGGTTACTGTTGTCTCTTCCTGTAATACGTGTAAACTCACTGAATGAATAACTGGTGAATCCATTGCAGGTTAGTTTGAGTGAATAGGTCGCAGCAGGAAGCGCAGAACTTGAAAACCTCCAGTAGCCTTCGGTGAAAATATTATTGAGATAAGCATTATCATCGGCATAGGATGCAAAGCCGCCGGGAGAAGCCGAAATAAATTCTGCAGTAATATTGGAGCCCGAAGGCAATGCCGAAAAATTCATAACTGCCGGAGTGTAGTAAGCGGCATTTCCAACGGGAAAGAGATAATTGGTCGACAGTGGATTGTTCACAGCCCGTCTTATCCTGCCAATGATTGTACCTGAACCATGGCTCAGGG
>JBAVOD010000426.1:0-2889 GCA_049691735.1 Bacteroidales bacterium | reverse complement strand
CATGATCAATCCAATTCTTTAATTCCTCCGGTAAGATGACTTTATGTTTCCGTTTCATCATGGATAATTATCCTTTTATTACCTGATACCTGATTTCTTTTTTTCTCCTGGTACTCTGTCAGCCTGTGTTTTGTAATGCTTTATCCAAGAGCCATCATCTTGAAATCAGGGTGATTTTTGATCCTGTTAATAAGTTCAGCCTGGATAACACATTTTTTCTTCCTTATATAACCATAACTGTACCCCATTTTTTCTGCGACTTCATGAAGATTGATTTCTTCCCAACTTAGTTTAAGGATGGCCTTACCTACGGAATCAAGCGATTCATATGCTTCCAGAAAAATCTTTTTACGCAACTTGTGATCAGGTATTTCAGTAAAATCCTCAGGTTCGCTTTCTGCGGACCTGCGGTTAAAATAATTGGTTTCTGACTTTCTTTTTGCAACCACCGATTTCCAGAGGTTCTCGCAGACGCAGTAGAGGAATGTTTTGAATTTACAGGTAAGTTTAAATTGGTGATTATCAATTTTCTCGAGCATTATCAGAAGGCCTTCCTGAAAAATGTCCTTTGCTTCTTCGGGTGTTCCCCCCATTTGGACGACCATCAGTCTGATCATGGGAAGATATCTGTCGGACATATATCGTACCACATAGCTCTGCCGGTTACGCAGGCATTCAATAATTTCACTGTCAGTAAATTCCTTCACAATGCTGTTTGGTCTGTCAAAAAAAATAGTGTTTAATATTTTTTTTCAATTATAACGAAAAAAATATCAAAAGCAAGGTAACAAAAAATTATTAATGCGGATTAAACTCTGATATAATGTATATAGGTGAAGACCGGACAGAAAACGCTTATTGTTGAATCTTATTTTATTAATGAAACTTAATACTTACCTGACCAGATGGAAATGAAAAGGCTCAAGAAGATTCCTGGCGAAATGCAGGAATTAAAGGATGATGTTATAACTTCTGAATTTGATAAATTCTATTGCGGGGCAATTGAGCATGCAGGAGCAGTACCATACCAGTTCTTCTTCGCAGAAAAGAGCGGAGAAGGCAGGTATATAGGTCCCGGATCAGGGATATCGGATCTTCTTGAAATTCAGATGAAAGAATTTCCTGAAGGTTTATTTGATCACCTGATCGAAAGAGTTATTCCCTTGTCGGCCGGGGCCACATCCGATCTCCGGGAATGCAGGCGAAGGATCAGGGATGGTGAAGTGAAAAGTTGCAGGACTGAGCTCCTTGTCAGGACTAAGGAAGGAGGAAGAAAATGGCTTCTCGATTCTCTGGTACCTGTTATTGATGATGTAACGGGAAGTGTAAAACGCGCTTTCGGGATATTATATGATATCACAAGTTCAAAAGCAGCCTGCGAAAGAATAAAGGTAAAAGAGGAGGAGCTTAATAGTCTTAAGAGGGCATTAATTAACAATATTGCCCACGAGATAAGAACCCCGTTGAATGCAATTGTTGGTTTTGCAGCGCTCTTGAATGAGTATGTAGATAATCCCGAACGCCGGAAGGAATGTCTTGATATCATTACCCGGAACTCTGATCATCTGGCAGCAATTATCGACGGGATAACTGAGATCTCGAAGATAGATTCAAAAATGACAAAGATCAGAAAGGAGAGCATTAACCCTGATGAAGTGCTTTTGAAAATATATGCTGAGTTTCAGCAGGAAGCCTCCTCAAAGGGTCTTGATCTGGTCAGGATCCCCGATGGAAACAAGCTCAAACCGGTTGTCTCCACTGATTGTTTCAAGCTGCTTGAGATACTGAGGAATCTTGTCGGCAATGCAATAAAGTTCACTTTTGAAGGAAAGGTTGAGTTCGGTTACAATATCGAGAAGGCGAATATTAAGTTTTATGTGCACGACACCGGGATAGGAATTCCTTTTGAGCAGCAATCCAGGATATTTTCAAGGTTCTTTCAGAGTGACTTCAGTTCTACGCGTCGCTTCGATGGCATTGGTCTTGGGCTCTCGATTGCCAAATCTTATGTTGAGCTCCTGGGTGGCCGGTTATGGTTAAATTCTGTTCCCGGCGGAGGATCGGTGTTCAAATTCACACTTCCGTATGAGAGCGGGGATACAGAATAGGTTCAGAATGATTACAGGTCAAGAAAATTCTTTGCTTTCCTAATAATCAAATATTGAAGGCTTATGGCTTTCAGTTTGCATTTTTTAAACCTTATTATCAGGACTCTTTCTTCTTTCTTTCCAGGGGAATTATTCCTGCCATCTCTCCGATAATATTTACCAGTTCGCTTCCTGCAGGTACAACGATTTTCGCATTATTCCCGAGTGATGCTTCAAGGGCCTCCAGCTTCCTCAATAATTGGGCGTTCCCGACAAAATATTTATCTGCCGCTTCATTTACCAGCCTTATGGCTTCAGCGTCCCCCTCGGCATGCAATATTTTCGATTGCTTATAACCTTCAGCTTCTTTTATCTTAGCCCGCTTTATACCATCGGCAACTGTTTCGGCTGCTGTTGCGGAATCGATGGCGGCTATTTTTTCATTTTCAGCTTTTACCACTTTATTCATGGTATCCTGAACATCACTTGGCGGGTCAATTTCTTTTAACTCTGTCCTGACAATCTCAATACCCCAGGTCTGGGTTTCATTATGAAGTGTCCTGTAAAGTTCGGAATTGATCTTCCCTCTTTCGCTGTTAGCCGATTTAAGAGTGAGCGTGCCAATGATATTACGCAGAGTCGTTCGCGCCAGGTTAACGATCTGCAATCTGTAATTATTAACATTGTAAATTGAACCTTTAACGCTTTCCTCATCCGATTTTACCCTGAAATAAACCTGTGCATCAACGCTTGCATTCAGATTATCGTTGGTAATTATTTCCTGGGGCTGGGCGTCTACCAT
>JBAVOD010000425.1:0-3432 GCA_049691735.1 Bacteroidales bacterium | reverse complement strand
CTTCGGATACAAGCGCTTTCAGATTGAAATGCCTTACCTTGCCATTGGGGAATTTGCTCCTGAATGATATTTCGCATGGATCACCATTCCGGATACTTTCAGTTATCGAATTCATGACCTGAAGCCTGTCCTCATCCAGGATTAGTTTTTCAAATTCGTTGGCGGGTATCAAAGCTGAACGGGCCTCGAAGCCAAACATCTTTCGAAAGTGCTGATCGCAAAATATCTCATCTGTATTCAAATTCCATTCCCAGGTCCCGATATCACCATTTTCAAGAGCCATGTTCAGCTTCTCCCTCGATTCTTTAAGTGCTGCTTCAACCTTTTTGCGTTCTGTAATATCAGTCAGCAATTCGATAGAGCCTGCGTACCTGCCTTCACTATCACCGAATGGCGTCACATTTACCACAGTTGTTATAGAAGTGCCGTCCTTGCGCCGGTAGGTCTGTTCAAAACTTCCCTTGGATCTGAAATTCCTTGTTTCAGGATTCCCGGCTGCGTCTGATTCTTCTTCTTCCATAAAATCAAAAACGCTTTTGCCGATCATTTCTTCAGACCTGTAACCAAACATCTGAGCAAGTTTTTCATTGACAAATGTGGTCACATAATCAGCATCGATCTTCCATATTCCCTCATTGGCGGTCTCGACAATGTTACGGTATTTAATTTCGCTCTCCCTCAGCCTGGCTGTAATCTCCTCATTCACTTCAATTTCTTTACTGAGATCTGAGGTCCTTTCTTTTACAAGTGTTTCGAGATGTTCGTTTAATCTTCTCAATTCGTCTTTTACCTGCCCAAGCTTTTCATTCTGGTAAATTGCACCCTGATAAATATCAAGCAAAAGGTTAATCACTTTCTGAGGTTCGGTATGGATGATCCTTTTTCTGCCTCCGTAATTGATCTGAACATTTTCTGTTTCCCTGACTATCTCTCCCCTGTCGTATTGGTCAAGTACCTTTGCAACGCACGATAACAGATGTTCATCATTGTAAGGTTTGGTGAGAATGCTGTCGGCGCCTGCCGTCAGTCCGCTTATTACCTCTTCAGTATTTGACAGCGACGTTACGAGAATGACCGGAATGTCGCTGGTTGATTTTCCGGTCTTTATTATTTTGCAGAGTTCAAAACCGTTAATCCCTGGCATAATGACATCTGAAATGACCATTGAGGGCTTATGTGCCGAGAGCCATGTGAAAGCTTCCCTTCCGTTCGAAGCAATTTCTGATCTGTAATTATGTGTCTCAAGCAGATGCCTCAGCTGTTCTGCCTGAGTAGGGCTGTCCTCAACAATAAGTATCTCTTCGGATCTCCCTGATATTTGTGTTTTCCTGCTCATTATCAATTTCTAAACCTGGTTCCTGCTACCAGTCTCCCAATTTCTGAAGGCGACAAAACCTGGCTTGCCGCACCTATTTTCAATGCTTCGCCGGGCATGCCGAATACAACAGAGCTCCCTTCATCCTGTACAATTGTAACGGCTCCGTTCTCCTTCATGGTTTTCAGTTCACTGGCCCCGTCCTTCCCCATGCCTGTGAGAAGGATACCCATCGCATTCTGGCCCATTGTCTGTGCTACCGTTCTGAAAAGAAAACCGACTGAAGGCCTGCATCCGTTTTCAGGCGGTTCATCGCATAGTAATATTTTTTTCCCGGCAGTCAAGCCCATATGGTAATTATCGGGTGCAATATAACCAATACCTGCTTTTACAGACTCACCTGCTTCGGCAACTTTAAGTCTTATACCTGATGTTGCCGAAAGCCACTCAGTGAATCCTTTTACAAAACCGGCAGCAATATGCTGGACAATAAGAAGGGGCACATTCAGGCTTTCAGGCAGACCTGACAGAATTTCCTTAAGCGCAACGGGGCCTCCGGTTGAGGCTCCTATAGCTATAATCTTCACATGTCGCATGTCCTGGTTAAAAAGACGGACAGGTTCAACAGGTCTTATAGTTTTGCTGACCTGTTTAGGAAAGAGCTTTACCACTTTAACCTGTGACATGAGCCGGACAGTCTGAATAAGCTCTTTGTGAGCTTCTGAATACATGGGATGTCCCAATGCCGGAGGGCGGTGTATAATTGCCAGGGCTCCTGCTTCAACTGATCTGAACAACCTTGCAAGTTCCCGGGTTTTAGCGCTTCCGCTTACGATCACAATCGGAGTGGGTATCGTTTCCATGATTGCGCGGGTAGCTTCGAATCCATCCATTCCCGGCATGTGAATATCCATTGTAATTATATCCGGTTTGTTTATCCTTGCAAGCTCTATTGCTTCAAATCCTGTATTAGCGAATCCCACTACCTCCATTTCGGGGTCAGATGTGAGGATATGTGCAAGAAATGCCTGAACAACTTTTGAATCGTCTACAATCAGGATACGGATCATATTCAGTAACTGTTATTCTACACCAATTGTTCTATTATGGCAAGCAGGTTGTCCTGATCGAAGCTGCTTTTAACGATATATGCATCGGCGCCCGCTTCAATGCCCTTTTCCTTGTCTTCCCTTGATTCGAGTGCTGTAACAAGTACCACCGGTGTTTCAGACAGCCCGTTGTCACCTCTGATCATTGAGGTCAGCTCAAATCCATTCATTCCGGGCATGTCGATATCGGATACCACCAGATCGTAACCACCTTCCTGCGCCTTATCAAAAGCCTCTTTCCCATCGACTGCGGTTGTTACCGAATAACCGGCGGTTTCCAGGATATTCTTTAAAAGCGCCCGGGCGGTAACTGAGTCTTCGGCGATAAGGATCTTCTTTGCTTTTGGTGCCTCATCACGACTTACAGTAACTGCCGGTTTTTTGAGACCCGATTTCATCAGGTCGCCCACATTCAGTACTGGAACAATCTTACCTGTTCCAAGGAACGTTGCGCCCGATATATGGCGAACCCTCTTCAGAATCTTTCCAAGTCCTTTTACAAGTATCTGTTTTTCATCATAAACTTCATCAACCCTGAAGGCAATCCTGTTTTCGCCAGAGGTCAGAACTACGAGCTTAACATTGTCGGTCTTTGCCGGAACGTGAGGATTATTTTCCCCATCAGGGCTCTTTTGTTCAGGCAATTCCAGGACATCACCAAGATCAGCTATACGAAGTATCTGGCCTTCAAAACGGATTGTTTCCCTGTTTCCGACAAGGGCAATGTCGTGCTGACCTGCTCTTAGGACGCGTTCGACGTTTGCAGAGGGTATCATAAAATATGATCCTCCGCACCTGACCATCAGACTTCTGAATATAGCCAGCGACAGGGGCAGAAGAATATGGAAAACGGTTCCCGATACCGGAGTTGATTCCACTGTTATTTTCCCGTTCAGTTTTTCTACTTTTTCCCGCACTATTGAAAGACCGAGTCCGCGGCCTGAAATATCGGTGATTATGTCGCTTGTTGAAATACCCGAACTGAAGATCAGAGGCAGGATCTCATCC
>JBAVOD010000424.1:0-6842 GCA_049691735.1 Bacteroidales bacterium | reverse complement strand
GACGGTGTGCCGGGCAGAATCGCCGGAGTATGTTTCGATATTACGAAGCTTCAGGAGGACAACGAACAGATACTCGAGCTAAATAAAAAGCTTATGTTGTCAAACCGGGAGCTGGAGAGATTTGCCTATGTGGCATCCCACGATCTCCAGGAACCATTGCGAATGGTGTCAAGTTACACTCAGATGCTTGAACTTCGTTATGGTGACAAGCTTGATGCTAATGCCAGGGAATATATAAACTTTGCTGTTGACGGCGCCCACAGGATGTATAACCTGATAAACGGACTTCTGGCATATTCAAGGATACAGAGACGCGGCAGCTCATATAAAATGATCGATCTTAACAAGACTGTTGAAGATGTAAAAAAACTGCTTGAGATCCAGATCAGCGAAAAAAAGGCTGTGATAAAGGCCGACACTCTCCCGCAAATAAGGGCTGATGAGAGCCAGATTATTCAGCTGCTGCAAAATCTTTTTTCAAATGCTCTTAAATTCAGCATCGGGGTACCAAAGGTTTATGTAACATCAAAAATCGAGAAAGACCGGTACGTAATTTCAATCAGGGATGAGGGGATAGGGATCGAATCGCAATACTTCGAAAAGATATTCGTCATATTCCAAAAGCTGCATAGTAACGATGAATATGAGGGAACAGGCCTTGGACTGGCCATTTGCAAAAGCATTGTCGAAAAGCATGGCGGCATCATCTGGGTTGATTCAAAGCCCGGCGAAGGATCCACCTTTTCCTTTACAATACCCTTAATCAGGTCGCAGCTCCCGCCTGCTCATGCGGTCATACAGGATCCTTTACGCACCTGACATATTTTCCTGCCTGTTTCCTGACACCTTCGGCAAAAACCCTGGCCTCGTTTCCGTCGAGGCGCCTGTATAGTCCGTCAGTTGCGTTCTTTTCTGTTGCAGTCCACCAGTAGCTGAGAGTACCAATATTAAAGAATTCGCCCGTGACCCCCCACCTGTATCCACCCGGGAGAGCTGAGAAGCCACTTGAATTGGTCCCGTTGCCTCCATCATCCCATCCCTCCCTGTTCTTCATCTTCTTACCCTGGTCAGTCCCCCTCCAGTCCATTGAATCAGCTTCAGATTTTGGCATTCCGAGACTGATTTCAAGGACCTTGAATTCTTCATTTGTCGGGACATGCCAGCCGGCAGGGCAGAGCTTCCCGGTAGCCACAGCATACCAGTTATATATTGCACCATATCCGGCCTTATTTACAGTGTCATTATTATACCAGCAATAAGCGGCACCGGTGGCTGATATCCAGGTTGTATTGCCTGTTACGATACGTATGACTGAGGAATCTCTGTACCTTGTGGTTTTAAGATTTTCAGCCATCCATATCTGGGATCCGATAGCAACTGTCCGGTATACATTCCCGTCAGCATCAGTAACCGGATCAGTAGATTTGTCTTTCTTGCAGCTTATTACAACCGACAGTACTGCAATGAGTGTCAGTATTTGCAAAAAAATGATTTTTGTTTTCATGCTGGTTTAACTAGAAGTGGTTTGGTATAATGTAATTCCTGAAAGAGAACTTAAATCCATTCATAAATGTTTAAACGCCGGCCGACAATTTTTATTACATAATCATTTCCGGATAACATCGCCTTGAGATCGGGAGTAATCATGTGAATGTTAATGATTTGTTAAACAGAAAAGCCCCGGCTTTAATTCCGGGGCGTTCACAAAGCTCTTACCGTGACGACAGCCTGATCATTTATTGATCAACTGCTCGCCGCTAATTGTATAGTACAGAACTTTTTTCTGCCTGCCGTTCTGGAGTCTCACGATATAATGGTCAACAGTTTTGTTCTGTACACTTTTTACTATTTCTGTACCCTCATTGACCTTCCAGCCCTTATATTCAGAGTTGGCTATTGCTTTGAGAATGGATTCCGGCAGCGCAACATTTTTGTCAACCTCCCTGTATTTTATGAGATCACCGGTAGATTCAAAAACTGCATAAACATCAGTACCATCTGCGCTTCGCAGATAAACTTCATAATGGTCAATAGGCTTGTCGTAATCGCTGGCTGGTTCCCATCCGTATTTTTTAAGTTCATAGGGAAATACACCGTACTTCAACTGAGTCTTGCCTTTAAACAGTTCTTCAGCTGCCTTAATGACTGCCGGAGGCATGTTTCCTTTTTTAAGAGTAAGCTGTTCCAGAGGAACATCTTCACTGAGTTCCCTTTCCTGTGCCTGCGAAGGGTATGCAAACACAACAAGGATCATTGCAAAAAACAAAAACTTTTTCATACCATAATAATTTTAAACACAATTAGAATAAACAACCAATTTAGTGCCAGAATGAATTAGTTAAATTAAAACCGAATTAATAGATGATTAAGAATAGATTAATTATAGATTCGGTAGTTCACCGGATTCCGGCATCAGTCCCTCAGGTCAGAAAGATCACTTCCCATAAAAGTTCCGGAAAGGGCAGGGGGTAGATCCGGAACTGGTTATCCTTTTCATATACAGGCATCGGGTCAAAAGGCCAATATCCCAATGAATAGCTATCTATTATAGCAATAAAACCGACCTTACTGGATCTCATCCTATAAAACCTGTATTTTAACTAACAGGACCCGTAAAACAGCTTATTTATTGAAACCCTCTGATTCATTTCACCTTTTTTGTTTTGACCTGTTGTGCGAATTACTTTCCCCACTCTTTGCAGATCTGTCTACCTCCTGCGCCTGTCAGAACGGCTGTTCCCGCTTCTTTGGTACCTTGCGGCAGGAGGTGCATAATGTGATTCATTCCCTCTCCTGCTGAAAGAAGGAGAAGGTGCTAGTCGCGGCTCTACACGACTTGCCATATGCTGCTCTCCTCGCCCCGGATTAATTCCTCCAGGCCTTTCCTGTTGTACCCGTGACGGCGCCGGCTCCACTCTTGCAGGACTTGCCGCACGCTGTTCCACTCTCCCCGGATTGATTCTGCCAGGCCTTTCCTGTTGTTGCGACGGGACAGGTTCCACCCTTTGGGGTTGTACGGCACGAGGCTGTGCCTGCCGGCGTTCCGGAAGGGCGGGTGCTGACCGCTGACCCCTTTCTGTCCTTGACTGCGGAATAGCAGGATTCAGCCTTTCCGTAACGTGATTACCGGGAGAAACCATGTGGCTTTGCCTCGACGGCCTTATGCTCCTGATATCGGCAACCCTTGCCGGTGCAGGTTGTTCTCTTCCGCCATTTATCCTGTCTATGCGCGGCCGGTAGATCTGAAGCCGATCACCTGTGAATCTTTCTCCGGGCCTGCTGTTATCAGTAACTGAAACTACGTTGATCCTCCGGCCTGTGGCCCTCTGTACAATATTTAGCTGAGGCCCGGCCACATATGTCGCATTCCGGCGATTGTTGGTAAATGTGTTACTGATCACCGACGAACGCCCTATAAGATTATTATAATCTCCCCTGTTTACAAGGCGCCGGCTGATATCATGATCGGTAAAGTCCCTGTCCCTGACAAAAACCCAGCGGTCCGGATCACGATAGCCACTCCTGAAACTTGCACGAACGCCTATACCGGGCCTCATGGGAGCCCATCCAAAATATCCGTCGGCCCTTCTCCATGTTACCCAGGAGGGCCCCCAGGTGTAATCAGGTACCCAGAACCAGCCAAGGGCTTGGTCGAAATCCCACCTGCCATAGTGAAACGGAGCCCATCCCCAGGGGTAATCCGATACCCATGTCCAGCCAAACCCGGTATAGATCCAGTAACCGTCGGTCATATATGGGAAGAAATCGGGCCCCGCTTCAGGAAGCCAGACATATCCATAAGCCGGGTAGTCGACCCACTCACCATACGGACTAAGCTGATCATAGAATACCTGGAAGGAGACACCCACACTTTGGGTATATGCAGGTTCTGTAAATGTCACTGAACATGATGTAAGTATGAACGTCAGTGCAAATATTCTGATAAATGTTTTCATAGTTGTCGTTTTATATTCATTAACAAGGCTGTCTCAAAAGGCAGGAATCTGATTAAATTTTGCACTTTTGACACAGCCTCAAACATACTTTGCGTGTGTTTAACGCGACACTTCCGGTTTTTGTTCAAACTTACCCGTAAAAATAAGTTTGCAGCCCCTGATATATCGTATAAGAAATAAAGGAGAGGAGGCTTGGATCAGGATTTTATGAAATTTTATAAAAAAAAACATCGTTTTGTTTTTCAATTTAAAAAAATGTATTTTTACAGCCGGTCAAAGCAACATGAATAAAATTTATACAAACTGGTGGTCCTGGCGTTACGGTGACAACAACCCGTGAGACTACCGGCTATTTGTATAATCAACCATGATATTAATTAACGGCCTGTCGTACTCGCGACAGGCCGTTTTATTTTCAAAACCAATTACACAGATGAAAAAAATCACAATCAGAACAAGATCGATAAGACTGCTGGCCGATACCATCACACCTGTCAGCCTCTACCTGAAAATAAGGGACATCTACCCGAACTCCCTCCTCCTCGAAAGCTCGGATTACCACGGACATGAAAACAGCTATTCTTTCATCTGTATCAAACCGGTTGCATCATTCAAAGCAGATAATCAGGTAATTACAGAAACTTATCCTGATGGGACCGAAGTTTCGACCCCGACTGAAGGCAAAAGGCTCTTCGCCGGCAGGTTCGATGCATTTATAAATTCATTCGGACTTGAAGATCTTAATGAGGGCATCCCCGTCAACGGCCTTTTCGGATACTCCAGCTATGATGCTGTAAAATACTTTGAGGATATAAGCCTGACGGCAAAAAAGGACGAGCAACGCCGGATACCTGATATTTTTTATGCTTTCTATAATTACATAATTGCCATCGATCACTTTCAGAATATCCTTCACATTATTGAGAATCAGATTGATGGGAAATCAGACGAAATCGAAAGGATCAGGTCGCTCATCAGCAGCAGGAACATTGCTGCTTACTCGTTCACTCTTACCGGGGAAGAGCGATCGAACATCACTGACGATCAGTTCAAAGCTTTGGTCAGCGTGGGGAAAAAGCATTGCTTCAGGGGTGATGTTTTTCAGATAGTTATGTCGAGGCAGTTCTTCTGTTCATTCCGCGGGGATGATTTCAACGTTTACAGGACGTTAAGATCGGTCAATCCATCGCCCTACCTGTTTTATTTTGATTACGGCAGCTTCAGGATATTCGGCTCATCCCCGGAAGCCCATCTGAAGATCAACAAATCAAAGGCTTATATCAATCCGATAGCCGGCACCTTCAGGCGTACCGGCGATGATGTGAGCGATAAGCGCCTGGCACGGAAACTGACAACCGACAGGAAGGAGAACGCCGAACATGTCATGCTTGTCGACCTGGCCCGCAATGACCTTAGCCGTCATTCAGGAAATGTTAAGGTAGAGAGTTTCCGGGAGGTCCAGTTTTATTCGCATGTTATACACCTCGTTTCATCAGTTTCGGGAGTACTTAATGAAGGATCTACAATCACCGACATGATGACTTCAACCTTTCCGGCTGGTACCCTGACCGGAGCTCCAAAATACAGGGCAATGCAGCTTATTGACAAATATGAGGGATTCAGCAGGGGATTCTACGGCGGGGCAATAGGTTTTATTGATCCGAGGGGCCAGTTCAATCATGCCATAATGATAAGGACGTTCATGAGCAAGGGGAATACCCTTTATTACCAGGCTGGAGCAGGGATAGTTGCCGAATCGGATGAGGAAAAGGAATTACAGGAGGTGGGCAACAAACTGGGTGCACTGAGAGAGGCAATTAAGAATGCCACCGAAATCAACTGAAAACATAAGGATATGAAAAAAATACTGGTTATTGACAATTATGATTCGTTCACCTACAACCTGGTGTATTACATTGAAAGGCTCACAGGCCAACGACCCTGCGTTTTTCGCAACAATGAGATCTCACTTGGCGACGTGGCAAAATATGACAAGATCCTTCTTTCACCCGGCCCCGGCCTCCCTGATGAAGCAGGCATATGTCTTGACCTTGTAAAAACATTTGCTCCTGAAAAGAGCATCCTCGGAGTCTGCCTCGGCCATCAGGCAATCGGCGAAGCTTTCGGAGCGAAACTTGTTAACCTCGATCACGTATTTCATGGACTCGCAACTCCAATTTCGGTCATTGACGATGCCAATGTCCTGTTCAGGAACCTGCCCCGTTCATTCACAGCCGGACGGTATCACTCATGGGTAGTCGAAAAGGACGGACTGCCCGGATGCCTGCGCGTGACATGCACCGATGAGAACCAGATGGTGATGGCAATGAGCCACGTTGAATATGATGTTCATGGTGTCCAGTTCCATCCCGAATCTGTCCTTACAGAGCACGGAACTGAAATAATAAGAAACTGGATTGAAAATTAATAACAGGGAACCTTTAAGATCAATACCATGCGTAAAATACTCAATCATCTTTTCGAACACAAGACACTTGACAGGCATGAGGCGGAAAGTGTGCTGACGAACATAGCGGCAGGAAGCTATTCAGATTCTGAGATTGCAGCCTTTCTTACTGTCTATCTGATGAGAAGCATTACTGTGGATGAACTCTCGGGATTCAGGGACGCGCTTCTCAATCATTGCGTGAGGGTGGACCTTGATGGCATGAAAACAATCGACGTATGCGGAACCGGTGGCGACGGCAAAGATGCCTTCAATATCTCAACCCTTACAACCTTTGTGGTTGCCGGAGCCGGAGGAAAAGTTGCCAAGCACGGCAATTACGGCGTTACCTCAGCATGCGGATCATCAAATATCCTCGAATATTTCGGTTACCGGTTCTCGGCCGATCAGGATAAGCTTAAGAAAGAGATCGAAAAGAC
>JBAVOD010000423.1:0-1908 GCA_049691735.1 Bacteroidales bacterium | reverse complement strand
CATCAATCCTAATTATCTAAACAAGAGAAAGAATCCATTCATTATAAAGAAATAAATTGGATAGGGACGCATTATGAAAGAAATGTTTCAGTATAGTTTCAGTAAAGAGTTAAATAAAAAAGCGCATTCAGTCATATTATCACTGTTTGCGCTTATTTGTCTGTTGACCCACCTGGGCTCGAACCAGGACTCTGCGGAACCAAAATCCGACGTGTTGCCAATTACACCATGGGTCAATGTAAACAATCTGATGCTGCAAAATTATTAAATTTTTTGCAATCGGAAAGGCCTGCTACACCCTGATCGACGGACTTGCAGCAAATTAATTGTAATTGAATACCGGCGGATCACCCGGCCTGCGGTTCATGCCCTCCGACTCAATGACATAAAACGGACACTCGACAAGCGACCTCAGTATGAACCCAAGCTCACACATATCCTCATCACCCGTGTCATAGTACCAGATTATCCTCACACTCCCGGCCTGGTCCTTAAGCCCGGCAATTACCTTGATGATATTGTAAATCCATTTTGTTGAACTTGTGTTGATGTATTCAAATCCAAGCTCAATCCTGGTTTCACTTCCATTGGCAGGGACATAATTGCTGATCCAGTTATATACAGGGCGGTAAAACTCTCCCGGGTTTTCCGGGATCGAACGCCCTACAATAAAAATCCTTCCGGGCTCAAGTACTATCCGCGGAGTCCTTCTTGTGGGTTCAGCCCTGTAAACTGTCAGATTATCCATGTCCAATAAAAACGGCGGACAAATCATTTTATTCTGTCAGTGCGAATAATTCAGGGATGAAGAAAAAATTGCTATTTGTGACTGTTCCTGTTGAATAGCGTCAGATCAGGCTCTTCCCAAAGCGAAGGACGCTCATCATCAAACCTTTTCAGAATGGCTTTCATTATGGTCTCGCGGAGAAATTCAGATTTATTCTTTACCCGGAACCTGTCACAATATATCCCGAGAGCCCTGGCTTCCCTGCTGTTAAGCATCACTGAAAGCCTGTTCTCCCGTTTTAATCTGTCCTCCTTGTGATTGGCCCTTTTCAAATACCGGTGGCTGAATTTCAAGGCTAAAATAGAAAAACCAGGGCTTTCTGTGCAAGGGAATATTATTAGTTTTTAACAGATAAAAAAAAGACAGCAAATAAAATGCTGTCTTTGTGATTGTTATTATATTAACAACTTTCCGTTTAACCTGCTATTTTCCCCGCACTCCGCGGCAACAATTAACGCTTATTATGCCTTGCCGGCACTTCCCAGAACGTTAACGACCTTGTGCTTGTAAAGCTCTTTAAGCTTGTCACGTGCGGGTCCCAGATAGTTCCTCGGATCAAACTCACCCGGCTTTTCAACGAACACCTTCCTGATTGCGGCAGTCATTGCAAGACGACCATCGCTGTCGATGTTTATTTTGCATACTGCCGAACCGGCGGCCCTTCGAAGCTGGTCTTCCGACACTCCTGCAGTATTTTCCATCCTGCCTCCGTACCTGTTGATCTCGTCAACAATATCCTGGGGAACGGATGACGCGCCGTGCAATACGATCGGGAAGCCCGGGATACGCTTTTCGCATTCTTCAAGTATGTCAAACCGCAACGGTGGCGGAAGCTCACCCGGCTTTACCTTGAACTTAAAAGCACCATGAGATGTGCCTATTGAGATGGCAAGGGAGTCAACATTCGTCTTCTTTACAAAATCCTCAACTTCTTCGGGCCTCGTGTATGAAGAATGCTCTGCCGATACCTCATCCTCTATTCCAGCAAGAACTCCCAGCTCACCCTCTACAGTTACATCAAACTGACGCGCATATTCAACCACCTGCCTGGTCAGTCTTACATTTTCATCATACGGGAAATGAGATCCGTCGATCATCACCGATGAAAAGCCCGATTCAAT
>JBAVOD010000422.1:0-9540 GCA_049691735.1 Bacteroidales bacterium | reverse complement strand
GCAGGGTTCCAGTACAGGGTATTGAGCAGGTCGGGGATCCGGTTTCCCGCTATCGCAGGCGAGGAATAATCAGGCGAAGCAAATGATTTTACCTGCCCGGTCACCCTGTAGGGCATCCTCACCGCATATTCAGGCAGACTTACGTTGCTGTAATCGCCTGCCCTTGTAATTACATTGACAAGTCCGAAGAATACGAAATCGCCAACAAGGTACCTCTCCTTCACAGCTTCGATCTTTTCGACACGCTCCGGATCGAGGTTTGCAATGACCGAGGCATCATTCACCGGAACCCCGTCAACAAAAAGCACGGGAGGCCTGGTGTAAATCCTGTTATCAACCGGATCTGCTATTGTGATCTCGTATTCTGATTTTCTTTTTTTCAAAAATACTCCGGGCATCAGCTCGAAGAATACCTCCTGCATCACAGGTAGTTTAATATAGTCGTCCATTTTCAGCTCGATATCGGGCTTGCCATAAAACCTTTTCAGTTTATCAGGAACGACCGTCACATCCGGATCGGATGGCACTTCATCCGAACCGTAAATTTTCCGTACCTGGTAGTTTACGCACATAGCCGAAGCTACTTCAGGTAACCTACCGGATAGAGAGTCGCTTACCATGACCAGTGAATTATATTCACCTGAAAAAGACGATTCTACCTCGATCGTATTGTTCCTTTGCACATCCTCGGGCTGTATAATAAGATCCTTTATCCGGCTTTCAACCGGAACTGCCAGGTCAAACTCCCCCCTGGCATCAGATTTTGCATACTGAAAAGTTGCAGATTTGCCGGGGATTGAAAGGAACAGGTACCTTCCGGGGTCGGGTTGCTGCGACAATTTGTTCGTAAGGCGCCCGTAGATGTAATGATAAGCATTTTCCTTCTTGTACCGGACCGGGGGGAAACTCTCGGAAATAATTGAAGTCCAGCTGATCCAGTTGCTGTGTAGTCCGGCGAGCCATTCATTCAGCTTTCCTTCAGGCATTTCACTAAGGCTTCCGGTCATCAGCTCATCCGGTACCGGACTGAACTCTGAACCGAACAACATGTAATCCGAAATATCCGGAAAGACTTCACTGCCGGCCGGAGCTATTGAAACACTCATCGATCCCGGAATTGCCCCCTTCGGCAGATTCTCATTTACAGCAAGGTCAACGGATATTTTTTCACGTGTTCCTGACCTGTCATTTACCTGAGCAGTGAGCATGCCGGAATGTTTGGAAGGGGTGAAGACAAACATTTCCCTCACCAGCCTTCCACCTGCCGTGAAAAAGACAATATCATTTATGCCGGGAGGAAGCAGACTCCTGGATATATATGCAGTAGTGCTGTCGGAAGCCAGGTTAATTGCAGTCCTGTAATTGATCAGTCCGTGCGTCTGAACCAGCAGCAGGCAATTGCTTCCTTCCAGCATCCTGTAACTCCTGTCGGTTATTATATTAAGCTCAAGCCTCTGGCTGTTCCTCTGATTTACTTTAAGGTTGAAGCCCTGAAAAGAGTTTCCCGCCGTCTCTGCCGGAGGTTCATCAAACCTGACAAACCGTCGTGAACTGACAGGATTGTAGATATTCAGCTTCTTTGTAAAACAGTTGGATGGAAGAAAATTTTTCATCCAGTTTGTATAAGCTCTGAGAGTGTAATTCCCCGAGCTCAGGGTATCGGGCAGACTTATCTGTCCGGGACCTGTTCCGTCCTTAAGGGCGATTCGCATCTGCACAACCGGCCTGTTGACAAAATTGAGCACCTCAACGTATACTATCCTGCTGTCGGCCGATAGCTTTGAACTCTGCCTGTCAAAAACATATGTTTCAAACCAGATGCCTTCACCTGCGATATAGTCGGTCCTGTCGGTATGGAGATATACTTCCTCCCATGGAAACATGTTGCAGTAACTTTCGAACTTCTGCGCAATTGATTCCAGTATGCGGCTTGCCTGAGCAGCAGCAGGAGGCGTACCCATAACCATCATCAACAGGATCAGGTATCTCCCTGCCAGCCCTCCTCCAATTTTATATAATTTATTTCTGATCATCATGCCAGAATTCGGGTTCAATGTTCGATCCCCTCACGGTACAGTCAGCACATCCCCATATATCTGTAGTGATCGTATATGGCGGCATGGCATTGAGATCCTGTTCAAGGATCCAGTTTGATATATTAAGGTCCGGGATCTTCGGATCGCGTCCGATTATTGTATCATCGATGCAGTATAAATAAGGGTTAATTATTCCATTAAAAATGTCCTTTATAAAAATCCTTTTTGAAGTTTTTGCCGAGACACTGAAAAAACCGAGGACTTTTTGACCGGTATTTTCAATGCAGTAAATATTACCGGGTATCGATGCGGGTATTATGTCATAAAGGCTCCCCACCTCCTGTGCGACATTCCGGAGCTTTTCCCAGTAATCAAATTCGTCCTGCGTAAGAGAGTACTGGTTCACGAACATACTGTATTTGACCTTGAGTCTGTCGGTCTGGTCCGAGATATAGTTCAGCGGATAACGGCTTACCCTGTTTTCCGACAACGAATTTGTGCTCTTAATATTTATAACTGTTGAATTACCCGATATCCAGCAGGTGTGGTTGACAGGAGCCGAGAACGGCAACCGGATCTCCCATGTTTCATTATAATCCCACCTGTAGAATTTACACTTTCCTGTCGGATCAGTTGTGTTAAGGTATATCTGGCAGCCGTCATGGACATCATCCCATGGTTCCGGAGCAATAATCTTCACTTTTTCGTAAAATATAGTGTCAATCGGCGGAACCGGAATCATTTCGACCGGCACCGACTCGTATGAATAGTGATCGGTTGTAGAGTTATTCGTCTTTATATGCAATACATATTTTCTCCCGGCAACTCCTCTGAAAACACCAGGAGCCGTTGAATAGGTTCCTGAAACCGATTCAGGCAGTTCATAATTATTTCCACTGTCATCCGTAACGGTAACAATGCAGCCGCTCAGAGGCTCCCGTGAACTTTTCTTTCCCAGCGGCATTGACTTTGAAAGCCTGACAATGGCAGGTTCATCCTGATTAGTAACAAGACCCTCAACAACAAGGATTTCCTGCAATTCATCCGTCTCAGGAATAAACTGGGTGATACACCCGCCTGCCGATAGCAACAATACTGCAATTAATATTGAGATCTTTATCTTCATAACTAAAAGTCGAAATTGAAACTGAGCGAAGGGATTGCCTGTCCGAAAACAGAAAGCTTGTAACCCTTTATCATATCTTTCTCATTCCTGAAATATACTGAATAGATATTCTGTCTGCCCAACAGATTGTATACTGAAAAGATCCAGTGAGGATTGGCAATCTTGTTCGACTTAAGGTTCCCGCTCAGCTTGAATGAAATATCAAGCCTCATATAGTCAGGCAGCCTGTACTTGTTCCTGTCGGAATAATTGACAAGAAGCACATCTCCCATGTAATAGGTGGCAACAGGATATGTAATCGGACGGCCGGTGCTCCAGAGGTAATTGGACGAAAAGCTGAACCTGCGTGAAAACAGGAAGTTGAATGTCGCGACAAGGTCGTTTGGTCTGTCAAAATTAGCAGGGAACCATTTACCGTTATTAATTATTTCGTCGCTGAATTTTCCGGTACTTTGCAGGAAAGTCCTTGAGTAAGTATACCCGATACTCCAGCGGACCCTTCCTTCGTCCTTCCTCAGCGACAGTTCCAGCCCATATGCCTTCCCTCTTACATTTACAAGGTCCTTTTCAATGTATTCATTCATTATCAGACTGGTCCCACCCTTGAAATCAACCATATTTTTGATTTCCTTGTAGTAAAGTTCCACCGACGATTCGATGGTGCCGTTATGGAACACCTGGTAGAACCCTAAGGCGTACTGGTCTCCCACCTGGGGTTTGATGTAATAATCGCTCAGCTTCCAGGTATCCGTAGGAGCGATGGAGGTTGTATTTGACAGCAGGTGCAGGTATTGTCTTGTCCTGTTATAATTGATCTTAAAAGAACTTTTTGCCGAAGTCCTCAGATTTATTGATGCCCTGAATTCGGGTCCTGCGTAGGACCTGTACAGCTGACCCCCATTGAAATGAACCGTATCGATTATAGTTGCCCTGCTGCGGGTGTATTCGGGATCGTACACAGGAAAGTTTCCCGGCCCGAATGCAAAATAGGAGGAGAACCTCAAACCTGCATTGATGGAGAGAAAATCATTAAAAATGAATTTATCGTCAAAATAAACACCTGTTTCGAGGGCCCGTTGCCTCTCTATCCGCCTGGGGATCACAAGAGATGAATCACCCGATGGCATATAGCTTCCCGGCAGGACTGACAGGCTGTTCAGATCAAGTCCGTAGTTTATCTCATTCCTGCCCTGAAACAAGTTGAAATCGGCCTTGAATCCGGTACTGTTAATCCTGTGCGACAGCACAAAACTCTCAGTTGCGGGGATTTCACCAGAAACATCATACTTATAATTGCTGTTGTTCAGCGATAGCTGGGAAAAGAATCTGGTGTTGAAAAAATGACGCCATCTCAGGGAAACAATTTTGTTGTCGTAGCTGTAAACGGTGTCGCTGTTGAACCTGAAGGAATCATGACTCAGATAGGATGAGATCTCAATCTTATTGTTTTTATTTAAGTCATATACTACCCTGGCATTCAGGTCATAAAATGAAGCCTTGCTGTTTTTAAGTGCAGGATTGTCGATCATATTGAAAACCCAGTTCGAATAGGTTGTTCTCCCGGTTATGATGTATGTTGCAGTATCCTTTTTTATCGGTCCCTCCACCATAACATGGGTTGTTATCGGGCTTATGCCTGCATTGCCCGAAAATTCTTTCCTGTTGCCGTCCCTTGAGGTTATATCAAGTACTGATGAAATCCTTCCGCCATACCTCGACGGTATTCCCCCCTTGTAAAGCGTGACGTCCCTGATTATGTCAGAATTAACAGCTGAGAAGAATCCGAAGAAATGCGTCGAATTGTAGATAGGTGCTCCATATAGAAGTATCAGGTTCTGATCGGACGAACCACCCCTGACGTTGAAACCTGCCGAGCCCTCTCCGACAGTCTGAACGCCGGGGATAAGAAGAACGCTCTTGATTATGTCCGATTCACCCATGGAGGTTGGAAGCAGCTTGAACGAAGTGATATTTACCTTTTCGACTCCGCTTTCGTATCTCTGGAGGATCACGTTCTTCCCGGCCGATACTACAGTCTCTTTAAGCGGGATAAGCATGCTGTTCATCTTAACGTCGAGCTCGCCCGAACCGTAAAGATTTACATTCACCTGGTTCTCTTTCATCCCTATAAATGAGAACTGGAGAAGATGCATACCTCTGGTCAGAGTCAGCGAGTAGAATCCGTATTCATTTGAGACCGTTCCGGCCGAAAGCTTCTGGATGAATACAGTCACTCCCGCCACAGGGTCTTTTGTATCCCTGTCGGTTATGTAGCCCGAAATTGTCACACTTCCCGGTTTGTATTTATCAGCAGGATTGCCAATATCGACAAACATGTTGCCGGCGAGCTTCTCTTTGTCCTCCGCATCATAAAATTCACCTGGAGCAAGGTAATTAGTTTGCTCTGTGACCATTGAATTGGGGACTCTGATGGCAATATCTTTTGTAATGATAATATTCCCCGATCCATCGGTAATATAGAACAACGATTTGTTCCTGAAGAGATCGTCGAAAAGGTCATTCAGGGTTTTCTTTTCCGGAAAATCGCCCGGCCGCAGGTCCCTGACCCAATCTTCCTTATAAAAGAATTTAATGTTATAAACGCTTTCAGCCCTGGAAACAAATTCATTGAATGTCAGATTTCTGTAATCCCATGTGATTTTCATATCCTGTTGCGCCATTATTGGCGCCGACAGAAATACAATAAGCACCGGAAGCAGAATCCTGAGCTTCATTTTCGTTTTTCTATTGATGCAGGCTGTCATAATATTCAAGTACGGGAACAAAACTCTCAGGGTTCCCCTTTGTCATTGTTATTTTCCTGCTTTTAATGAAGCTTTTGACTTCTTTTTTATGGTCCTTCAAATAGCCAAGGAAATCTGGCTTTCCTCTGACGGGGTAGATCTTTCCGTTTTTTTTGAGGTAGATCTTCTGAGACTGTTCAAACATATCTAATTGGTTTTCAGCTGCCAGATACTGGATCTCCTTCCTGGATCTGACATAAAGTGACGAATTCCCATGGTAAAGAACCTCAACATAACCTGAAAGTGAATTGACCGAGTCGGGTTCCAGTTTGCTAAAGTTGTGTGTCTTCCCAAGATAATCAATTGTGAACGAGTCAACCATCTCTTTATTGACCTGGATTATTATCGACCTGTCGGTCAATGTCAGTATTTCATCATTGTAAATGTCGTACCTGATCTCTAATCCGGCAAATCGCTTACCGTCAATTGAAATACTCCCGGGCATGAATTCTTTAAAATAGAGAAACTGATCCCCGATTATCTTGCTGTAAAGGCTTCTCCAGACCTTACCATTATAAATTACCTGCCGTTCGAGTGAATCACTGATCGGCGGTCTGCTGACCTGGGGGAAAGCTGACCGGCCGGTTAAAAAAGCGATACAGATAAAAGAGATAAACAATAATGCATTTTTTCTCATAGGGTCGGGTCCCGAATTTCGTGTGCCGTTTTAATTTTATCTGGTAACAGGTCAATGGAAAAATTGAATTTCCCAGTCTGTGAAGCTAAGGAATTCCATGTTTTAAAAATATGAATTTGTGTAATTAAATATCCTGAAGTAAAAATTATTTGGTGAAATGTGCCCGGTTTACTCCTACATCCCCACCACAAGCCGACCCTGCAAACTGGCTCCTTCAATCGGTCGCCGAAGGCTTGTCACTACAACAAATTTTGAAGCAATTTGATATGGCAATACCTTTTTGAAATAGAGGTATGTCATATAAAATAGACATTATTTTACAATATACCCCCCCTGTTATAGGGTGTAATCATAACAAAATGATATAAATTAAACATTAACCCCTATTAATTAGGGGGTAAATATGAAAATTGAAATATATTTGTTGAATTAAATGATTATTAACCTAAATCTATTACACATGAAAAAGTCAGAATTTTATTATCGGGGAGTGCCAATCGGCATATTTTTATTACTGATCATCTCAGACCCGCTTCAGGCGCAGCAGGAAAGACCCGGTTCTGACTTCGGGGTGAATATTGATCTTTATTCAAATTATATATGGCGTGGCACTAAGATAGGGAAAGGTCCTTCCGTACAGCCATCGTTAAGTTTCACAAGCGGCGGGCTGAAAGCCGGAGTATGGGGCGCTTTTGATGCCAGCGGATATGCCGAAGCTGATCCCTTTTTGTTGTATGAGTTCCCTTTCGGACTCAGTGTGGGTTTTACTGATTATTATTTTCCTGGCCAGAAGCTTTTTGATATCAGCCGTTCAACAGGAAGCCAGGCTCTTGAAATAAACGGAAGTTTCAGCAAAGGCGGCTTTACCCTGGGCGCCAACTATATATTTAATGAAGCAGGAGGGGCAGCATCGGAAGGAGGTGATAAATATTTCCAGGCGGGATATTCTTTCAGCAAATTCAGTCTGTTCGCCGGGGCAGGCGACGGCTGGCATACCTCTGACGGCAAATTTGCGATATGCAATATAGGGCTGAGCGCTTCCAGGGAAATAAAAATATCGGATTCCTTCTCACTGCCCGTTACCGGGCAGGTAGTGGTCAATCCTGACAGGGAACAGCTTTACGTTGTAGCCGGATTCACTTTTTAGGGTGCACCTTTTCGGGTCTGCCCTCACACCTTCTAGACGCCTTCCTCCTGAAATCTCAGCAGGTTATCATTGTTCAGCCTGTACTCGAGTATTCTTACATAATGGAGTGCGGGTCTTGTTTTGTAATCTTCCCATGCTTTCTGTGCCCAGCTAAGGGCATCTTCAAGCTGACCGTTTATTTCATTTATAATTGCCATGTTGTAACAGGCCCTGCCGGCTATTTTTCTTCTGGGATTATCAACCTCCTCTTCCCACAGGCTTCCGGCTTCATCCCACTTGCCGGTCTGTGCCTTGCGTTTTGCTATCTTAAAGTTACCGGTCCCTTTGACATAATAGTCGCGCGTTGCATTCAATGTATAGGGCAGAATTCGAATTGCATAGGTATGGCCCGCATTCCTGCTAACCTGCTTTACTGCATCCCTTCGGCCGGTAAGTGCTGAAACGGCGGCAACCGGATTGAGCCCGTCAGCCGTAAATGCAAGAGACTCGGCAAAATTCACCTCATCCAGTATCCCTGAAGGGGCATATATACGCCAACCGGTCCTTACAACTGTTTCCATTGAAGCCTTAAGACCGATAACCGGGATGTTACCAAGGGGGGTCTGGATTTTTCCGGCGGGGGATGAAAAAGAGACCCTTGTATCGGTATCAAAGCGTTCGAGAGAGAACAGTGCATCACTGCCCGTAGCTATGCAAAGGCTGTCGATAACCCTCACAGTCAGGGGCGGAGGCAGAATACCCGCCCTTGAGGATTTTAAATCAATGTCGTTCAGCAGTCTGACCGAGGCGAATCTTTCATTTGCACCGAGGGCCTCGGCAAGGCCTTCGGCGCTCTGCAGTGCCCCGTCCCGGTCAAGGTCGGCGCTTTCGAGTGTAACAACCTTGTCGATCATGTCGGCCAGTTTTGTTTCATCCGTAGGTATGCTTCTGTTAATTATGCTTACTGCCTTTACTTCAGGCGGCAGGGTTACCGGTGCTGGTTGTAAGACGTTAATATACAGTTCGTTGGTTTTGCAGGAGGCCATTATCAGCACTGTCAGAACGAATAATGCGCAGGTTTTCATAGGTTAAGCGTTTTAGTATAAACGCTTTCCGTGCTTTCCAAGTATACGGGTCCGGCACTTTTGCCCCCAGGGAGCAGGGAGCGGGGAGCAGGGAGCGGGGAGCAGGGAGCCTAGGGGAACTAATAGGTCAAAGTGATATCAAAGTGATATCAAAATGATATCAAAATGATACTATAATGATATCAAAATGATATCAGAATGATATCAAAGTGATATTAAAGTGATATCATAATGATATCACATCTCAGCGAAAATCTGCATTAGACTCAGCGAAGATCTGCGAGAAAGGATTTACAGCCTATGAAGGCGAATATTCCTTATTGCTCCCGTGGTGTACCACGTCGCGATCCCGAAAGGTCTGGATAGCCCAACCTCTGGACGGACAGATAATTTCCTGCCATCCCTGGTGAAGTCGACAACGAGCGTACTGTCGATCCATGCCATTATTTTATCATCGGCCACCTTGAGCCTGATATGATACCATTTGTCTTTCTCGAACTTCATCAGCCGTGTCGTTTCATTTTCAGAAGCATCCCTCCCGGCAATGCTGCTGAGCCCCACAACGGTCCCTGCCCAGCCGCCGACAATAAGTGTGCATGGCTCCTTTTCCACAGGAAAGGTCATTCCGCAAAAGAAATCATTGCCATTAACCTTCATCGCATCCAGTGAAACCTCATAATTCATTGTCGGGAATCTCCTGTTATAGGTTATCCCTGTGCAGCCATC
>JBAVOD010000421.1:0-2499 GCA_049691735.1 Bacteroidales bacterium | reverse complement strand
TCCTTGGTTTGTCCTGATGCAAGGGCTACCAGTTTGTTTTTATTCGTATACAGGTTAATGCCTGCTTCCCAAGTCCAACCGTTGACATTATCGAGGATCGTTCCGTTAAGTGAAATTTCAATTCCTTTGTTTTGAGTTTCCCCGATATTTCCCGTGAAACTGGACACACCCGATGTCTGAGGTAAGCCAAGACTCAAAAGAATATCTTTCGTGTCGGTTACATAGTACTCGACGGTACCTGACAGTCGATTTTTAAGTAAGGAGAAGTCCACACCAAAGTTCCATGTTTTAGAGTACTCCCATCCTAAATTTGGGTTAGGCAGCTGGGTTACATAGTACCCGGTTGCGTATGTAGCATCGCCGAAGTTGTAATCTCTGGAAGTTAAACGACCGAGGGTACTGTAAGGGGCAACAGCCTGGTTGGAAGTCTGCCCGTAACCTACGCGAAGTTTCAACTGGTCTATCGCTACGATATTCTGCATAAATGATTCATTCTTGATATTCCATCCGGCCGATACGGCAGGATAAGTATGCCACTTATGTCCTTTTGCCAGCCTTGATGAGGCATCAGCACGTAGGGTAGCAGTTAACATATACTTGTTGCTGTACTCGTACATCACACGTCCCATATACGAAATCAAGCCGAACTGCGTATAGCTGCCGCTGTTTGCAGTAACTTCACCAATAGACTGCCCCAGGCTGAAGTACTGGAAATCAGGTGAGGGAATACCCTTTGCTGACGTCCCTGAGTTGAAACTGGTGCTTTGCTCGGCAGAGAATAGAGCTACTGCATTTATCCGATGTTTATCGCCAATATAACGGTCGTAATTAAGGGTATTTTCGATGATCCAGTGATAGGTATGGGAATTGCTGATAGAAGCAGTTGATATAGTAGTCGGATTGTTACTGTTAATTCCCTCTGCGGTGTAGTTGCCGACGTTATCCTGCATAAAATCCAGGCCCATATTGATATGATACTTTAAGCCCTCAATCCCCGGGATTTTCACGTCGCCATATATTGAGTTGTATGTTGCGTACCCCCTTTCCTGGCTTAACCATAGATCCTTTAAGTTTTCTACGACAGATCTTGTGAGGGTAAACTGGTCATCCAACGGCATTCTTATGGATCTTTTTAACGTACCGTCTTCATTATACGGATCGGAAATAGGCGACATGCTTAATACACCGTACAACCCTACCTGGTTACCTTCAGTCAGGTTATAATTACTATTTGAATTAAAGCCGAAGCGGAAATACTTACCTACTTCCTGATCAATTGCAGCGCGGAAACTATAGCGGCTGAATTGGTTTGTTGGGATAACACCCTGATTCTTAAGGTAGCCAAGGCCGAAGCTGTAGCTGCCATTGGTGGTACCGCCGTTAAGACTTAAATCATGGCTCATCTCGCTGCCGTTTCTGAAAAACAAGTCCTGCCAATCTGTATTTACATTATTAAATTCATCAGGCCCATTTGTGTACCTGCCTGAAGCTTCACGAAGAGCAACAAATTCAGGTCCGTTCATCATGGGAAATTTGGCAAAGAGTTTGTTCACGCTCTGACGACCATTGTAGGTTATAAATGCCTTTTGTCCTTTTGTCCCTTTGTTTGTGGTAATTAAAATGACACCGTTTGCACCACGTGAACCGTAAATGGCAGTTGCTGAAGCATCTTTCAATATATCAATGCTCTTGATGTCGTTGTTATTGATTTCACTGACGGATCCGACAAAAGGGATCCCATCAAGCACCACCAGCGGATCGTTACTTGCAGTCAGCGAGCGCGCACCCCGGACGCGGATCTGTAAAGTCGCTCCCGGCCGGGTTGAAGTTTGCGCTAAATCCACTCCCGGCAAACGTCCTTGCAACGATTGCGTGAGATTAGAAGACGGCACATCGCGCAACGTACTTCCATTAATTGAAGCAACTGAACCTGTTACAGCTTCTCTCCGCTGGGTGCCATAACCAATAACCACAACTTCATTAAGTCCTGTAGTGGCTTCCAATAGAGTAACATTAACTTCAGTCTGATTATCAACGGGTTGGTCCTGTGCAGTAAATCCTACAAATGTAAACCTCAGCACTGACCGGGCCGAAGATACAGTAATTGAATATCTTCCTTCGGCATCTGTCAGTGTTCCATTGATAGTCTCCGTTTCCTGGACATTAACTCCCGGCATTGGATTGCCATTTGAATCAATTACACGACCCGTGATTTTCTTTTGCTGATCAGCTGTTACAGGTGTGACACCTGTATAAACTGAGGCATGAATTTTGACTCCTCCTGCCAGCTGTATGAGTGCACAGATAGCTAATGGCAGGAGAATCTTTTTTAAGTACTTTCCCCATAAAGTACTCTTTGAAGGTTTTTTTACCATAAATTTAAGTTTTAGGAATTATTAAAGGAATTAAATACTTTACCGTATCATTTGTAACCTTCCGGCAACATATGATGCAGTATCATTATTTCATTACATATATCCGGAAATTACAGTTTCGTTT
>JBAVOD010000420.1:0-4391 GCA_049691735.1 Bacteroidales bacterium | reverse complement strand
CATCCTCAAGGTAGTGCTTGATATTCTGCTCCTCATCCTTTTTTACTATCAGAAGTACATCACCCGAATCAACAACTATAAAATCCCTGAGGCCCTGAACCACGGCTATCTTTCCGGGACTTATATTGAAGATATTTCCCTTGCTGTCATATGTGAATACATCGCCGCTCACCTTTGAATTTCCCTTCTTGTCCATCTCTGAATGCTCGTGCAGCGAGGTCCATGTACCCAGATCGGACCATCCTATGTCAGTGCACATCACATAAACATTCTCCGCCTTTTCCATGATCCCGTAATCGATTGATATGCTTCTGCATTCGGCATAAGTTCTTCCAATGAACCCTGGTTCCTGCTTTGTGCCGAACACCTCCCTGCCTTCTTCAAAAGCTGCATACATGTCGGGCAGATGCTTTTCAATGGCTGAAAGGATTGAATTAATGCTCCATATGAAGATCCCGGAATTCCAGTAAAAGTCGCCGCTTTCAAGGAAGACCTTCGCCAGCTCTATATCCGGCTTTTCGGTAAATGTCTTGACCTTAAGAAGATTCGTATATCCGCTAACAGGCTTTTTCAGATCTGCCTGAATGTAACCGTAACCTGTCTCCGGCCTGTCAGGCTTGATCCCAAGTGTCAGGAGCGCAGGATTCTTTTCAGCAAACTCGAAACTCTTCCTGATAATATCGCTGAATTTGTCCTCCTTGATTATAAGATGGTCCGCAGGTGTGACAGCCACAATGGCATTGGGATTCTCCTTTCGGATGCGGAAAGTCCCGTAGGTTAAACACGGTGCTGTATTACGACGGAATGGCTCAGCGAGCACATTGTCGGGGTCAATATTGAGCTGGCTGACCACCAGCTCTTTATGTTCCGCGCTCGTGACAATATAAATATTATTCCTGCTGCAAACCGCACTGAACCTTCTGTACGTTGCCTGCAAAAGTGTTTCCCCCGTCCCCAGGATGTCAAGGAACTGTTTTGGCTTTTCGCGACGACTCAGTGGCCAGAAACGACTCCCAACACCACCGGCCATTATGATGACATATCTGTTGTCCATTCGGTCTTTTTATTACCTGTTACTACTTCCGGCAAAAGTTAGGCAAAGATATGATTAATTTAAGGTTGTCGGAAAAATCTTAGACCCGCGAAGATGAATTTGCTATAGTACTTATAGCAAACAAACTCAACTGCCGGAAATATTTGTATTTTTGAATTTATTTTTGTAACCCATGTTCAGGTTCCTCTCAGAATTCGGAAAATACGTATTTCTTCTGCAAAAGGTTTTTTCGAAACCTGAAAAAGCTCGTGTCTATTACAGGCAGACGATGAGCGAGCTGGTTTATCTCGGACTCAATTCGATCGGGATAATCGCCATTATCTCCTTTTTCATGGGCGCCGTCATAACATTGCAGACAGCATATAATACCGAGAACCCCATCTACCCCAAATACCTTATAGGTCTTGGCACCCGTGACTCGATGATCCTTGAGTTCTCCTCAACAGTAGCGGCACTCATCCTTGCCGGCAAAGTCGGATCAAATATTGCATCGGAGATCGGGACAATGAGAGTTAGCGAACAGATCGACGCCCTGGAAATAATGGGGGTAAATTCAGCATCTTACCTTATACTTCCAAAACTGATTGCAACCCTTGTCTTCAATCCGTTCCTTACCCTGATCAGCATTTCAGTCGGCGTGTTCGGAGGGTGGATCGCCGGAACAACCGCAGGGGTCATCACTTCACAGGATTATATATACGGCATACAGTATGCTTTCATACCCTATTATGTTACATATTCGCTGATCAAGACACTTTTTTTTGCGTTCATAATAACAAGCATTTCGTCATATCAGGGCTATTATGTTGAAGGCGGCTCCCTCGAAGTAGGACAGGCAAGCACCAGGGCAGTTGTTTACAGCAGCGTGCTTATCCTGCTTTTCAATGTGATCCTCACACAGCTTTTATTGTCATGATAAGGGTAGTACATCTGAATAAATCGTTCAATGGCCAGCAGGTGCTCACTGACATCACGGTTGAATTTGAACCCGGAAAGACAAATCTTATTATCGGGCGTAGCGGCTCGGGAAAGACAGTCCTTCTTAAATCGATAGTAGGACTTCACGACATCGACAGTGGTGAGATATGGTATGATGATATCCTGTTCAATAAGCTGGAGTTCAAGCAGAAGAAGGAGATCAGAAAAGAAATGGGCATGCTTTTCCAGGGAAGCGCACTTTTTGATTCACTTTCTGTCGAACAGAATGTAAGGTTCCCTCTTGATATGTTCACTGATAACAGTGAGGAAGAAAAGATTGAAAGGGTGAACTTCTGCCTTAAACGGGTCGACATAATTAATGCCAACAACCTCTTCCCTTCAGAGCTGTCGGGAGGCATGAAAAAAAGGGTGGCGATTGCGAGAGCAATTTCACTTAATCCGAAGTACCTGTTCTGCGACGAGCCTAATTCAGGTCTCGATCCAATGACTTCCATTCTTATCGACGACCTTATAAAGGAACTCACCATGGAGTACTCGATGACGACCATAGTGAATACGCATGACATGAATTCGGTGATGAAGAACGGAGAGAATATACTGTTTATCAGCGAAGGGGTTAAATGCTGGGAAGGAAGCAAGGATGAGATCCTTGATTCAGACAATGAGACCCTCAATGAATTTATTTTTGCAAATGCTCTTGCAAGGCAGCTGAAAGCGTCGGCAAAATAGTTACGAGTTGCCAGCCTCCGCCAAGGCTACGGCTGACGAAGCGGGGTGAAACCCGGCTATTTGATTTCTTCGTAATCGGTGTATTCCCCTATCTCCCTCGATACTCCCTTTTTCTTTGCTTCGCTTTTTCTTCGTTCTTCCTCCTCCCTCCTTCTCTGGTCATCCTCATCCTGAAAAAATCTTACAAACGATCTTACCAGGAGGTAAATAATGGTAAATACGAGTATCGCCCTGATCAATAATGTCATTTAATTAAAAGTTTGTCATTTCTAATACCGGGTATCCCTTTCCGCATATTCCTTTGCCCCGAATACTAGGTTCATGCCGAACCTTGCCTGAATCATGTTCCAGTTAGCCGGAAGGGTGATCCCCTGATTTTCATTGCCAGCAGTCTTCCATGAAAGCGGGATCCTGTCGGTGAGAAAATAAAACTGTGTGAACCCTCCCCTGACGGCGAGGCCGATCCCGATATTGTTATATGAATAATTACACGCAGTATATGCAAGGCTCGCCGAAAAGATATTCCCAATGTTCAGGTTGCCCGACAACGATACTGCTTCCTTTGCCTGCTTATTGACAATCCTTGTGTACGACAACAACCCGACAGAGAATTTGTCATTGATTTTATATTTTCCTGCCACTGTCGCCCCTACCGGCACGAAGGTAGTAAACGTATTTGCACTGTTTGAAACCACCACGGCCTGCTTAATGGAATCCTGAAAGCTTCGGCCCAGATCTTCAATGGTGGCACTCCCGTTCTGAATGTCAGCAAAATCAATTCCCTCAAGTTGTATTGTTTTTTGAGCCTTGAGGGTGTTAATGTCCTTTTTCCAGACAATATACCCAAGGTCAGTAACAGAACCTGAAAGGGTTATCCTGTCGGTAAGGTCGAATTCAACTCCAAGGTCGAGTCCCAGACCGGGATTCTTTATACTTGTAAGGAATTTCGCCATCCCGCCTTTCTCCTCAAGCCTAGGATCCCAGTCTATCCCACTGATCATGTGATCATTATCGTATGTATACACGATTGGTGCACTTATATTCAACAGAACATCGGCATCAAGGGTATTTGTCTGGTTGTCATTGACCGTCAGCGCAAGCGAGTTTGTTTTCAAATCAGCTGCCGCGATGCCATACAGAAGTTTAGCCCTGGCTCCTATTCTCAGCCTGGGATTGGTCCTTAATGAAAACCCGACACCGATTTCACGGTAATACATTGCTTCCGCCTTCAGTGCTGACAGGTTAAATGTTTGTCCCACAAATTCCTGATTACCTAGAAATGCAAGCCTGATCATATCACGGGGCACAACGAAATTTCCTTCAAAGTGGTCAATGATGTCCAAATAAAGGTAAAGGTTCTTCGTTGCTTCAATACCAAAACCAAGGAGCTGAACCGAAAACTGAGGCTCGATATAATTCCGTGTTTTGATCTCTGAGAGGAACTTTTCGTTGTCAAAGCCGGCGTTAAGGAACGGCAGTGTTGATTTTGAAATTTCGGTATCGCTTGTGAAAAGGTCAGAAAAGCTTATTAAATTATTAGTAATAGTAAAGTCGAATCCAAAAACACCAGGCACAATATAAAGAAGGTTTGGCGGTCTGTAGGCAGGATTCTGCAGATGATTCTGGGGCAGGTTCATGAAATACATGACCTGGCTGTTCTGGCTCTGTG
>JBAVOD010000419.1:0-2065 GCA_049691735.1 Bacteroidales bacterium | reverse complement strand
GTCCTGGTCGAAACGACAACCACGTTCAACGGGCAGAACGGTTCCGGGGATTTTGTTTCGAAGGAAACATGGAAAGCAGATAAAGGTGCAAAAACCCTGACAATAAGTTTTAAGAATACAACATCTGCCGGGAATTCTGAAGGAACATTCATTTATTCAAAGGCAGAATAAGAAAACGTTCAGGATGCCTGAATTCTGAATATCCTTTCCGGTTTTAATCAACCGGAAATTTTAGTCCCTGATTTCCGCTGTCGTTATCAACCTTTTAACCTTAGGCTTGTTAGTAAATAGATCTGTCAAAATAACTAACATTCAAAAAGTTAAATTATGAAAATAGCGATTCTCGGAACAGGAATAGTTGGCCGTACACTGGCAGCAAAGTTTGTCACGCTCGGCCATGATGTGATAATGGGAACCCGTAGTGTAACACAAAAACTTTCATCAAATGAACAGAGTTCGGAAGGCGAACCTTCTTTCAGCGACTGGCATAAGACCAACAGTAAGGTCAGGCTTGGAACATTTGCTGTGGCGGCTGATGAAGGCGAATTATTATTTAATTGCACTCCGGGCGGAAAATCAATAGAAATTCTCAAACTTGCAGGCCATAAAAACCTCTCGGGCAAGATCCTCGTAGACCTTGCAAATGCTATGAAGTGGGGCGATGGCCAGCCTCCGAGCCTTCTTCCCGGCCTTAGCAATACCACATCGCTTGGTGAGGAGATCCAGAAAGCATTTCCTGACACAAAAGTTGTCAAGACATTCAATACTATGTGGTGCGGGATAATGGTAAATCCATCAATTGTGAATGGTGGAGAACATGTGAATTATATATCGGGTAATGATGCCAAAGCCAAGGCAGAGGTAAAAAAGCTGCTCAGGGAAATGGGCTGGAAGGAAAAGAACCTTATTGACCTCGGCGATATCACCGCCTGCAGGGCTGTCGAGGCGTCACTCCTGCTCTGGGCAAGGGTCCTCGGTGTTGTCGGCAGCCAGGCATTCTCCTTCCAGATCGTAAAATAACCGGAGTATGTGATATCCACGGGGAAGGGAGCATCGTACATAAACGAAACGGTGCATCTCTGCACCGTTACGAAGCTGGTTCATTGATGCTTTTACTTGCCCGCTGGCTTCTTGGCTGTCTTTGTCTGAGCCATATGTTTAGAAGACCAGGTACTCTTACCTGACATGGTTCCTTCCTTTGCCATGAGTTTCTTGATAAAGTTTCCGTTTGAATCAAAAAGAAGGTTATCCTGGGTTGTTCCTTTGGAAATCACTGCTTCATATTCTGTTTTATTGTCCTTTACAATTTTAACAGCACTTTTGATTGCAAACCCTGAATAATCTTTTGTGATAAAGGCAGGAATTGCCGCCGGAAGAGCAGAAACTTCAATTGACGTGCGCTGCGTCTGTGCGTTGATAATCACTGCAGCCATCAACATAACCATCATTAAAACTAGTTTTTTCATAATTCATTGCTTATTGGTCAGGAGTAAAATTATTCCCGAATTTTGAAGAGAATCTGAAGTTGGAAATTTTTAACAAATCTTTAAGATACAGCCTTACCGTCATGCGAAGCCTGACCCCTGTAGACCAGCTTTACCTCGTGAACGGTACCTGAGTTGGTATAGGTTATCTTCATCCTGTAATGGTCAGCTATTTTCTTTACTATTGACAGGCCAAGACCCACAGCCTCAGGGTGATCGGTCCCTTTTCCGAACCTGTCAAACAGAGTCTCAGGATCGACCTTCAGGGGCAGGCCGCTGTTTTTGATGGTAAGTACATTTTGGTCGAGCTTGCAGTCAATGGATCCGCCGTCAACATTGTATCGCACCGCGTTTCCGAGGAGGTTTGAGATCATCACGTCAGCAAGTGTTTCATTCATCCTGCAGAATGACCTGTCAGAGAGATCAGTCGTTATCTTTATCTTTTTAAGCTCCATTATTTCCCCGTAACTACTGAGGAATTTTTCAATCAGCTTTTTTAGAGAGATCACCTTCGTTTCAGGAAACTGCCGGTTATCGATCTTTGAGATCATCATAAGCCCCTGATTTAGCTTGAAGATCCT
>JBAVOD010000418.1:0-17177 GCA_049691735.1 Bacteroidales bacterium | reverse complement strand
TGCATAGCTGAGGTGTATTTGTCGT
This sequence comes from Bacteroidales bacterium, assembly GCA_049691735.1. Classification (GTDB taxonomy): domain Bacteria; phylum Bacteroidota; class Bacteroidia; order Bacteroidales; family VadinHA17; genus LD21. The sequence continues at coordinate 17,152 of JBAVOD010000418.1, read as the reverse complement.
GATCTATACCTCTAATATACTGAATAACAGTATTATGCATAACTTTTTTCATTGATAGATATGAACTTTTTTAAATAATTTTCAACCGCACAACGCGTCATTTTAATATCATTTTAATATCATTTTGATATCACTTTGATATCACCTTTACTGAATAGCTCCCCCTCCACCCGGGGGCAGGCTCTGCGCAAGACTCTGCGGAAATCAGCGAGAAATTCTTCAAGGACGGAAAGACCGAAGATAGAATTCAAGGTCTCCCATTCCGGAGGAGTTGGAAAGAAGGAGTTGCATGTAGTATCATCGCGATTGTTGAAAAGATTTTCTGTCTGCACGGTCACCTGACTGTGAAATTCAATCCTGTAACTCAGGATCATAGACCGATTGATGATATATGCGAGGTCTGCCGCGACAAAAAAACGGCAATAATCTTCGGACAGCCAGGTTTAAATTTTAAAGACAGTTCCAATTATTCTAAAACTTTTAAAAGTGAGACTATGAGAAAAAAGAATGAAATTGTCCGGGCAAATTCTCATCTGGGAAAAGCCATCAGCCATTACGTTTTAATTATGGCTCTTCAAATGATCATAGCCGGAGCATTTATCCCGGGATGTACAAAGGATAACGGCAACGGTCCCCTGACGTCCGATCTCTTTACATCTGCAGACGTCCAGGAGATATATCCCGTAAATGAAGCAGAAAGCGTAGCTATCAATTCCGTGATCGGAGTAACGTTCAAAACCGGAACCGTAACATCCAAAATAACCTCGGCTTCCCTGACACTGAAAACGGGGAACCTTCCGATCCCCGGCAATGTTACAATTGCAGGGAATTCTGTTTATTTCGATTATGGCGACAAGCTCGAACCTCTGACTGAGTACTCTGCAACTTTAAATACCACCAGAAAGACCGGATCGGGACAGGAAGAGTCGGTCGACCTTTCGTGGAAATTCAAAACCGGAAAGGACCGCGAAGATAAATCACTTTCTGTTGTTTCGGTCACCCCGGCCAACCAGACTACCAGTGTACCACTTGCCACCATGGTGACTGTTACTTTTAACAAAGATGTCAAACCGTGGATGAAGAGCCTGATATCGATCAATATGAATGCGGGTGCGGCAGCTGTTGCCTGGTCAGTCTCCTTTGAAGGCAATAAGGCAATATTTGATCCTTCTGCAGATCTTCTGGCCGGTACAATTTATTCATGCTCATTTGTCTATGGGAACTTTGCCTCAGGCAATAACGATACTGAAGATGATGACGACGAGGATGAAGGCGATGATGACAAATCGGGCAACTACACATGGACCTTCACTACAATAGCCGGCGAGCCCGGGACCTCCGTAACACCTGATGTAAAGGCGCCGGAGATAAATGCCGTAGCTCCGGCAAACAACGCCGCAGCCGTCTCCACTTCTGCAGCTCTTTCAGCAACATTCAGCGAGGCAATGAACCCGGCCACTATCAACACAACTACTTTCGTATTAAAGCAGGGAACCACTGCCGTGAACGGTTCAGTCACCTATTCGGGTACCACCGCAAAATTCACACCCTCATCACCACTTGCCGGCAGTACAACCTATACAGCAACTATCACAACCGGTGCAAAGGATGTTGCTGGCAATCCGATCGTGGCCGATTACACCTGGAACTTCACAACAGCAGCAGCACCTCCTGCAGCAGCAGGACTTTCGTTTTCAGGAGATGTCATTCCGGTACTTAATAAATGCAACGGATGTCATACCCATCCCTGGACTACTTCGTCTGTAGCATCGACTTACTACACGAATCTGGTTAACGGAGGATACGTAAATCCGACAACCTACACAAGCAGTAAGATTTACGTCAAACTCAGCGGTGGTCATGCAGTACCGACAGTCCCTCGGACAGATGTTGACAAAATCATCAACTGGATGAAGGAGGGTTCAAAGAATAATTAAGACTGACCAGGATACAGTCATTGGATCCCGGTGTTATGCAATTGTGTTCGTATCCTGTGGTCTGCCCTATGAACCACTTGGTAATTAGCCCCACTCCCGATCACTGGGTACGTCACAAATGCATTAAAATCAATTTGTTATTCAAGAGTATATCCTGCAATATGATATCTGCAATATAATTATCTGCGGGAAACCACAATAAATTAGCCTTGCAGATTGTTTGAACAGATTCAGGATTAGTCTTATAATTTGTGTGATAATTTTTAAAATGCAATCATGAGAATTATGAAAGAAGGGGAACGGGAAAACTCCCGAAAGAGGAAATGGATGTATTTTTTCGGCATTATTTTTATTGCTGTCAAGATCCTGATTTTTGTGATCATTATGCACATACGATATTGAACCGCACTTTCCTCACTCAGGCAGGTTAATACCAGATTCACGGCGTCCGCTCCTGACTGCCAGCAGCCACTACCGCAAAAGTCCTGTTGCTTTCGATGTCCTTCCATCCAGTCACTGTCGCGGTTGTGGCATAATATTTGTAAGCATAATGCTGATAACCAAGTCAATATATTTAATACTGACAATCACATCAATTTCCTTAATTTCACCGGCCTATGAAATACCTTTTTGACACTTTTCCTGCGGGTTACCAGTAATTTGCTTTATTTTGGTCCGTTATACGTAATATTGCACAGGTAACACCTGCACTATTATCCGATGAAAATTTGTTCGTATACCTTACCGGTTTTGCTTTTTGTATCTGCAGTCATCACAGAGGGCTGCGTAAAGGAGCAGGGCATGGTTATAAATCCTGAAAAAGAGGTATTTAACTTTACTGTTACTGATAACCAGGAGTCATATATCAGGGCCAGCAGGGGCGAGCAATATGAAGTCACCAACCCGCTGCCGGTTCTTGATTTTGCCGGCGAAACCTATACAATCGACCGGTTTGAGATAAGGGGTGACAATACACTCAATTTTGAAAGGAAGGGCTTCGGGCTGAACATGGACCGGAAGCTGACATTGCAGAATCCTTTTGAGCAATACGAAAGAAAGTATGAGGAGTTCAAGCTTCTGGCGATGGTGTATGATTATACATACATCGAAAACAGCACTGCCGTCGGCCTTTTCAGGAAGGTCGGATTGTGGCCGGTATATAGTTTTTTCACTGAGGTCCGCCTGAATGATCATATGCAGGGCCTTTATCATTTTATAGAGGATCCGGTTGAGTATTTCATTGAACAGAAGAATTCGCCATTTGTAGTACGGAGGGGCTATGATCATGTAGTAAAAGCGTGTTCTCTGAGTCCTTCAGCACCGAACGGCATAGATTATTATATAGGGCATTTCAAAAAGATCTATTCGGTACTTCCCGAATACACGGGGCGCCAGCTATACGATACATTATCAGCTTACATTGATCTTCAGCAGTATTTTACAAAGCTGAGCATTGACATGCTCATAAAGAACGGCGATTATACCGATGAAATTTTTTTATATACAAAGATCAGGGACGGGAAAGAGGTATTCGGAGTATTTCCATGGGACTATGATGATATATTTACAGATCAGCCCCATGAAATAGGTAACTGGTGGGCGACCGGTACGGTATTTGGCAGCCGGGAATATTACAGCATGGATGATGTTACGGCAGATGTAGGATTTAAGCTGTTGTACTCTATTGAGGATGATCTTGATTATAAGATCGCTAAGGACAGCTACCTGTACGGGCAGTACCTTTCAACACTGCGCACGGTGATGGAAAAGATTGATCTGACAGCCATTGACGATATATTCGACTATACTTTCACACACATCAGTCCGTTTTATTCAAACGAAGCGATCGTGGCGCAGTCGCGATATGATGTCGATGAAACGAACTTCGATCTGTTTAAGGCTAACCTGGCTGAAAAGAGGCAGATGCTTAAGGACAGAAGGAATTGGATACTTCAGGAGCTTGACAAACAGCAAAACTCGAAGTAATGAAGAATCTGAAGATATTGTCACTTGGGATTATCATTCTGATTGCGGCGGGCTGCAATAAGGGCGGAGGAAAAAATGGACCACCGGATGGATTGATCAGTATTTCGGATCTCACTACAAGAACTGATTACCGGTTGCCGTTCGCCCTGGCAAACGATTCAAACATTATAAGTATGGCCGTCCTGAACGGCGATACTGTCGACTTTACTGAAGGAGAGTTCCTGGAATTCACTGCCAACGGATTCTATGAACTTATCCTGACATATAATGATCAGCCCGCCGACACATTCCTTTTCACCACCACGACTGCTGAAAGGGAAGATTCGGAATGGGGCATCAGGGCATGGACCCCTGTTGCGCCTGAAACAAAGACACTCGGGTCAGAAACTATTGAAGCATTTTATCCGCGCAGGTATGCCGATTCAATAAATCTGCCTTTCATTTTTTATACAAAAGAAGCCGGACTGGTCAAAACTGTTTATTGTGAAGGCTTATGTACGACAACAGCTTCCAGCTTTAATATAAAGCGTGGGGCAGGATCGGTGGCGGTACAGGCAGGAAAGATAAAGGGAGGAGTCAGTTTCCTGATAGGAGGCAGGCATTTTGACGCTTCTCCTTCGAAAATTACCGGTAATGCGATAGAGTTAAAGGGAACAATTGCTTCCCCGACCCATATCCCGGCAAACAGTCTGGTAAAGATCACCTCTGATATTAATATTACATCAACCGGTTCGCTCACGGTGGCTGAGGGGGTGGTGATGCTGATACGTGAGGGAGCGGATATAATTCTCGGCGGACCGGTGACTTTTTCAGGAACAGCCTCAAATCCGGTGCTGGTCACATGCAGCAGGTCCGGCAACTACTGGGGCGGATTTATCTCAGATCAGGGCGGGGTAATAAATGCGACGTACACAATATTCAGCCAGAGCGGATACAATAACGGAGACGGTTATGACTACGGGCATGCAGGCCGGCAGGCACTGTTCTATTCAGAAAACAGCACATTGATCCTTGGTCACTGCTTTATAACCGATCACATCGGGCAGATCTTCTATCCTGTAAATTCCTCGCTGGACCTGGATAATATCCTTGTACAAAGGGCATTCACAGGCGGACAGATCAACTATTCAAACCTTATACTTCAGAACTCTGTTTTTACCGATTTCCCTGATGATTCATCAGATTTTGCCGACAACGACAACGATGCCCTGTACCTTAGCGCCTCAGATGCCCGGATAAGTAATACTGTCTTCATGTATGCAAAGGACGACGGTCTGGATTCGGGAAATGAGGAAGGCGGCGAAATAACGCTGACCGGCTGTGTATTTGAAGCCTGCTTCCATGAAGGAGCTGCTCTTTCGAGCGCTGGAGAGGTTATAAAAAATCATACTTTCACAGGATGTACTTTTACAAACTGCGGTCAGGGGCTTGAACTTGGCTTTAGTTCACCCAACCATACAGTAATTGCAGATAACTGCTACTTCCTGAATAACGGAGTTGGGATAAGGTACGGTGATAACTATGACTGGTCCGAAGTAGAGGGCAGGATGATAATCAGGAATTCGTTTTCACTCAATAACGACAGGGATGTCTGGAATATGATCAGGATGACCTGGAGACCCAGGCTCGAAAATATGACGTTCGAAAATACATTTGTTTCCAGGGTCTGTCCCCAATATCCCGATCTTAAAATTCAGTCCGCAACCCCTTAAAAAGTGTCCGACGACATCCTGAAAAGCAGCACTTTATCAGTTTTTGCCAAAATGAAGTGCGTATTTCCCCAGATATCTTTCAAGCATTTCAGAAGTAATCTCCCGGAGCCTGGTGCGTGCTGCCGGGTCATATGCCTGAGCTATTGCATCTGACTGCCGCTTACCTTCGAAATAAGTTCCTGTTAAATCTGTATGCAAAAGGCTCTCAACTGCTTCAGCACCCTGTTCGATTGTCGTCAGGGCCCGTCCCCAGTCGACAAGCACCATTTTTGTATTCATAAGGGAAGCCGGGTGAACAGCATTAGCTTTAATCCCGACTGACTTCAGCCTTTCGGCAAGATCAAAGGTGTACATTATAAGCGCAGTTTTACTTCGCTTGTAAGAGAAAAACCCGTCATATTTTCTTTCGAGCATAAGATTTGAAAAGTCAATTGTCTCCTGCCCGATTGAGGCAACATTTATTATCCTCGATGTTCCCTGTTTTAATATCGGGATCAGCTTTTCCGTAAGCAGTACATGCGAAAGATAATTTACAGCAAAGCGCAGTTCAAAACCATCGTGGCTCAACTCCCGCCTGTTCCCGTCCGAAAGTCCCGATCCGATCCCTACATTGTTGATAAGAATGTCGATATATTCCTGTGATTCAAGGATATTATTACCCAGTCTGTTCACTTCTTCAAGCGAAGAATAGTCACCATTATAATATCTTAATTTTCCATTGCCTGAAAGTCCCGAAAGCTCATCCAGTACCGACAGGCCCTTTTGCTCATTTCTTCCATGCAAAAGAACTACGGCGCCTTCATCGACAAGGTCTCGTGCTACAAGCTTCCCAAGACCGTCAGTGGATCCTGTTATCAGGATAATTTTATGTGACAGATCCTCTTTTATCATCCCTTATCCCGTTTAAATATCCACTTACATCAGGTCCGGATTAAATATTGAACATAATTTTACCGGTTTATATTGCAGTGACCAGAAATAAAACAAGTTTTTCCTCCAAATGTTTTTCGAGGTTCTTTATTCGGAAGGTCAGGGAATTTGTTGAGATGCGTTTAAAAGTTTCTAATTTTACAGAGTCTGTATCAGAAGTAAAATGACTTTAATTCGAAAATGAGACTGACAGGGTATTTTTGATTTTAAATTACATGATATGAAAACAATCGGACTGATAGGTGGATTGGGACCTGAGGCAACGAAAGATTATTATTCTGAAATAATAAGTCGTTTCAGGGAATTAAATCCCGGCACAGAATTTTTCCACCCTGAGATGGTGATCTACAGTGTTAACATGAAAGTATTTGCCGACAATCTCTGGAACGGCAGATATGATGAAGCAGCTGATTATCTTGCAGCCTGCATTGAAAAGATTAGAAAGGCCGGAGCCGATTTTGCCGCAATAAGTGCGAACACACCTCATTATTTGTTTGGCGAAATACAAAATAAAAGCAGCCTGCCTCTAATAAGCATTGTTGAAACTGCCAGAAGTGAAGCTGAAAAACAGGGATTAAAGAAAACCGGTCTGATAGGGACCAAATTTACAATGAAGGCAAGCTTTTACAGCGATTCATTTTCACGATCAGGAATTAAGGTTGTTGTTCCGGAGGAATCCGACATAGAGATTATCAATAAAAAGCTGTTTGAAGAGCTGGAAGTTGGCATCTTCAGGGATGAAACCCGGAACCAGTTACTCGACATTGTGGGGAAGATGATCACTCACGATGGTATCGATTCGCTTATTCTCGGCTGCACCGAATTCCCGATCCTTTTCAAAGAGGAGAGCTATCTCGGGATACCCTTCTTAAATACCACAAGGATCCATGTAAGAAGGATTGTCGATACCTGCCTCGAAAATTAAAGTACACTTCCTATATCAGGGAATAAAACTGTTTCAGATTTGCTGCTCATTGTAATTCTATCCTTATCAGGTCAGTAACGTTGGTGCAAGCCATGTATGGTTTTGACCGGCGACCAGCCTTTCACAGGCCTCAGGTCCCCATGATCCTGCAGGATAGTTGGGGAAATCTGTGGGTTCATGTGCCTGCCAGTGCTCAAGGACCGGCTCGAGTATCTGCCAGGCAGCCTCAACCTGGTCGGCCCGCATGAATTCGGTCGGGTCGTTCTGAATGACATCCCAGAGCAGGGTTTCATATGCTCCGGGGAAAGGGCCTGAAAAGCTTTCACGGTAATTGAACTTCATATCAACCGGTTTCAGGAAAACTTCCGGTCCCGGCTGTTTCGCCTGAAACCGCAGTACAATGCCCTCATATGGCTGAATTGACAGGGTGATCCTTGCGGGTTGCCAGTCAGTTGCCGCTTCTTTTGGAAAAGCTTGGTGCGGCACTTTAAGGAATTGAATTACTATCTCTGATGACCGCATTGGGAGGCGCTTTCCGGTGCGTATATAAAATGGGACATCCTGCCATCGCCAGTTATCAACAAAAAACTTAAGGGCTGCAAAAGTCTCTGTGCCTGAACGGGGGTTCACTCCTTTCTCGTCCCGGTAACCCTGTACTTCCTTCCCTTCAATTTTGCCTCCTGCATACTGCCCCCTCACAGCAAAGCTGTCAACATGTTCAGGCGGAATAGGCCTGATGGCGTGAAGTACATCAACCTTCTTGTTCCTGATCTCATCAGCATGGAATGAAACCATAGGCTCCATCGCCACAAGACACAACAGCTGCATAAGATGGTTCTGGACCATATCGCGGATCGCACCTGACTTGTCATAATAGTCACCCCTGTTCTCGATGCCTATAGATTCTGCAACAGTAATTGTGACATAATCAACAAAACGGCTGTTCCAGATGGGTTCGAAAAGGGGATTTGCAAAACGGAAGGCCAGGATATTCTGAACTGTCTCCTTGCCAAGGTAGTGGTCAATCCTGAATATCTGCGATTCGTCAAAATACTTTGTAAAGACGTGATTTAGGTCCGTTGCGGTTTTAAGATCGTAACCTATCGGCTTTTCCACTACAAACCTCATTCGCTCCCTGTCCTGCGATAGTCCTGCCTTTGCGAGCCATTCCGGGATCTCGCCGAACAAAGCCGGAGGAGTGGCCATGTAAAAGACCATCCTTGTTTCAGGTCCCCATTCTTTTTCAGACTTAACACAAATCTCCTTTAATGCTGAATATGTTTCCATTTTCATGAAATCGCCCTGCTGATAGTGGATCTTCTTTGCAAACAGATCCCAATCAGCCGGTTTGACCTCACCAGTCCGGGAAAATTGGTTAACACCCTCTTTAAGATGATTGCGTAATTCCTCATCGCTCATCTGTACCCTGTCAATAGCGATTATTGAATATTCCCCCCCTTTCCTGTCAACTGAAATATCGTATAATGCAGGTACAAGCTTACGCCACGCAAGGTCGCCTGCTCCACCGAAGATCATAAAAACAGTCGGGTGTGCTTTGTTGTTCTTTTCCATTTTATCAGCGTTTCAGCCATTCAGTATGGAATGTTCCTTTTTCGTCAATCCTTTCATATGTATGGGCGCCAAAGAAATCGCGCTGGGCCTGGACGAGATTGGCCGGCAGCCACGGGCTCCTGTAAGCATCGAAGTAGCCCAGCGATGCCATCATCGCCGGGACCGGAAGCCCCGATGACACAGCAATGTTGACAATATGCCTGAGGTCCTCCTGTTTTTCAAGCAACAAGTGCGATATCTCAGGATAGAGAAGCAGGTTGGGAATGCCCGAGCCCTTATGAAATGCATTGCTTATCTTTTCAAGCAATGCAGCCCTGATTATACACCCGCCCCGCCAGATCCTGGCAACTGCCTCAAGGTCCAGGTTGTAGCTGTATTTTTCGGAAGCTTTCGACAAAATAGCCATTCCCTGAGCATAGGTTATGATCATTGCTGCGTGGTAGGCATTCCTGAGCTGTGCAACGAATGTATCCTTTTCAATTTCTATGTGCTTTACTGTACGGTGAAGGATATTATCAGCACTTCTTCTTTCATCTTCAAAAACCGACAGATCCCTCATTGCCACCGCGATATCAATGGTAGGTACAGGAACCTGAAGTTCCATGGCGCTCTGGGATGTCCACATGCCGGTGCCTTTCTGCCTGGCGACATCCAGGATCTCATTAATCAGGCGTTTACCGGTTGAGGCATCTACAGTATTGAAAATTACCGAAGTGATTTCAAGAAGATAGCTGCTCAGATCACCCTGATTCCATTCAGAATAAATATCATGAAGCTCATTGTCGTTTAATTCAAGTCCGCGTTTCATCAGATCGAAGGTTTCAGCTATGAGTTGCATTATTCCGTACTCGATGCCATTATGTACCATTTTAACAAAATGACCTGCAGAACCCGGACCCAGCCATGTCACGCAGGGCTCGTTTCCAACTTTGGCTGCTGCTGCTTCGAATAACGGCTTCACATTCCTGTATGCTTCTTCAGGTCCTCCGGGCATGATGCTGGGCCCGTGCCTTGCTCCCTCCTCCCCTCCTGATACACCTGTACCCAGGAAATGAATTCCGACGGCCTTGAGCTTCAGGTGTCGCATGTCGGTATCCTTAAAGTATGAATTGCCCGCATCAATGATAATGTCTCCCTTGCCAAGGGAACCCGACAGTTCGTTGATGACTGCATCTACAGGAGCTCCTGCAGGAACGAGCATCATAACCATCCTGGGTTTCTGAAGCGATCCGATAAAATCGGCCAGAGATGTAAAACCGGCCACTTCGTCTCCTTTGTATTCCGCCTTAAGATCCCTGACTTTCCCCGGATCATTATCATACCCTGCCACCCTGAATCCATGGTCGGCAAGGTTAAGTACGAAATTCCTTCCCATTACACCCAGACCGATCATGCCGATCTGATATAGCCCTGAATGCCTGTTTTCCATAACCTTAATACTGAGATGATATAATACAGTAACAAATCTCATGCACGAAAAGATTGTTCACTGTTTGTTTTCTGTGTAAAAAATAATCATGAACCTCAATCAAAAAATCTTTTGAAAATCCGGTAATCATGGGCTACTGCTGTTCAAAAGAAAGCGGGCAGGTAAGAGGCTGAAATATTTCCATAAATACTACATTTGCCCTCCTGAAGAAAAGCTCACGGCAGTTTGAAAGAAAATCCAATGTACCGCTACCTTATGATCCTGGGCATCTGCGCCAACGCAGGGCTCCAGGGCTGGACGGCTTTGTTCACAAACTTTGCCAAAGAGGTTGTAGGTGTCAATGGCTTTCAGATCGGGGTGTCGCAGGCGGTAAGGGAGATCCCGGGATTTCTGTCGGTTGCGGCAATTTATCTGCTTTTCATAATGAGGGAACACAGGCTCTCGGCCTGGTCGGTTTTACTTCTTGGGATCGGTACGGCTCTGACCGGCATCTTTACATCTTTCGGAGGTCTTCTGACAACCACTTTCTTTATGTCGGCCGGCTTCCATTTCTTTGAAACCACAAACAAATCACTCACGGTCCAGTATTTCAGCACATCTGAATCGCCTGTCGTCTTTGCAAGGATGAGGGGTTACACGGCGCTGGCCAACATTGCGCTTGGGATGATAATCTGGGCATTGTCATTCGTTGTGCCTTACAGGTTAACATTCCTCCTTCTGGGGACGGGTATAGCCCTGGTTGGCTTTTCGATGCTTTATACAAACCCTCTGGGCCAGAAACTTGCATTTCAGCACAAAAAACTTGTCTTCAGAAAAAAATACTGGCTATTCTATGTTCTTAATTTTCTGAGCGGGACCCGCCGGCAGATATTCACAGTTTTTGCAATCTTTCTTCTTGTTGAACATTTCAAGCTGGGGCTCAGGGTTGTTACCGGCATATATGTCATTAACTACGCTCTCACATACTTTCTTAATCCCCAGATCTCAAACGCACTGAATAAATACGGGGAAAGGATTGTGCTCTCGCTCGAAAGCGCCAGCCTCATTTTGCTGTTCATAGGATATGCCTTTATTGATAATGTATGGATAGTTGTTGGCTTGTTCATTCTCGACAGCATTTTCTTCAACTTCTCGATCGGACTGAACACATATCTCCAGAAGACTGCCGATCCGGAGGATCTGGGCTCATCCACTGCGGTCGGCTTTACGATCAATCACATTTCTGCGGTAATCATTCCGGTATTCGGCGGGATTCTGTGGATGATGAACTGGAGGCTCCCCTTCCTTTTAGGGACGGCATTTGCGATACTTTCGCTCTTTTTCACACAGATGATAGCCACCGCCTATCACGAAAAACGGGTCTCTTTATTCAGACTGTTTCGCCTGCGCTAATACCCGATCGTAAACCTCTCTATGTGACGGACCGGATTTTCAGCCTCATCAATCATTGCAACTGCAAAATCCTCAACTGATATTCTGCTCTTGCCGTCAGGGCCGGTGATAAGGTCATCCTTACCCAGCCGGAACTGACCCGTACGCGCTCCCGGGAAAATCTCACCGGCAGGGCAGAAGAAGACCCAGTCAATTTCTTTCTCAAACCTTAGTATATCAAGGTAAAACGAGGCGAGTGCTTTTATCGGAGGAAGGTACGCTTCGGGCATTGATCCGGAGTCCATCAGCCTGACCCCCGGTGCAACAAACAATGAACCGGCGCCGCCAACAACAAGGAACCTTTTCACACCTGACCGTTTAACCCCTTCAAGGATAAGAGGGTAGACCCTCAGTGTTTCCTGAGCTATGTTTGGATTCTTCCAGCCGGGATTGTAGGCGCTAATCACCACATCAGAGCCTTTGCATAATTCAGAGAGGGCAGCCGGATCGGAGGCATCTCCTTTTTCGATTTTAAGATCAGGATCTTCAAGCGTGATCTTTTCAGGATGCCTGACAATTGCCTTTACCCTGTTCCCCCTGCTCAATGCTTCCTTTAACAGTGCAGTGCCGACAAAGCCGCTTGCACCGATCAAAACAATATTCTTCATTAAAGCTTCTTTTTAATCAAATAGTAATTTGCAGGTCCGGTATTCATACGATCAGATTATTCCCCGGGTTTTCAGCCAGCTGATGCAAATCGAAGGCCATGCAGATTCAGTACCGCCCGATGGCGAAAGTCCGTATCCGTGACCGCCTTTCTGGAAGATGTGCAGTTCGGACGGTATATTGAACTTCTGGAGCCCTTTGTAATAGCCAATACTGTTCATAACCGGCACTACTTTATCATCGGAGGAATGAACAATGAATGCAGGCGGAGTTCCGGCTGTAATCTGCAACTCGTTCGAAAACCTGATTGTCTGTGAATTGTCGGGGTGCCTGCCGATAAGATTGTTACGGGTTCCCATATGAGTGATGGTCGAATCGAGCGAAATCACGGGATAGATCAGAAGTGAAAAATCGGGGCGTGCACTTATCTGTTCCTCCGCAGGATAAACCTTTTCATCATAATGTGTTGAAAGTGTAGAGGCAAGGTGTCCGCCTGCTGAAAAGCCTATAACCCCTACCCTGCCCGGATCAATCTTCCATTCAACCGCATTCCTCCTTATGATCCTCATTGCTTCCTGAGCATCCTGGAGCGGCCCTATCGATTTGTCATCCATTATACGGTCGGAAGGCATACGGTATTTCAGTATAATACCTGCAACACCGTTGTCGTTAAGCCACCTTGCAATTGCATGCCCTTCGTGATCGAATGCAAGGCCCCCATATCCACCACCCGGGCAGATCAGCACTGCACACCCGTTTGCCCTGCCGGCTGAAGGCAGGTAAACGGTAAGGTCAGGGTTGGTGACTTTCTCGCAGCGGGTTATCCTGCCATCGGTAGTTGTTAATTTTTCAACATATCCGGTATCCTTCCTGGATCCGGGAATACCGTCGGGCCACAGCTTTACGACAAATGGCTGTGCATTTCCAGTTCCTATCAGCAGATTTGGTATGATAAGCAAAAGTAAGGAGATCTTTTTCATGAGAGTTATTTTGGGGGTTGGGGGTCAGTATTATATACTATACGAGATCACAGGCTTCAGGTGGCATCCAGTGTTCCGCTTTGCCCTCCCATTTAATGTTACAGCCAATGGGATTTGTTACAGGTATCGATACCAGTTTTCCTGATGTAAGCTCATCAAGGGCAAGATCGAGGTTATTGACAGTCATCTTTGATACATCCCTTGGGGAGTCAACACCCCTGCCAGTATAAACCAGTTCCCTTTCTTCGTTAAAAACATAGAAATGAGGCGTTCTCAATGCACCATAAGCCCTGACCATTGTCTGATCCTCGTCATACAGGTAAACCCACGGAAATTTATATTTCTCCATCCGCTTTATCATCTCAGGGAAGCTATCCTCGGGATATGTTTTTTCACTGTTCGAATTTATTGCAATAAAGACAACTCCCTTATCCCTGTATTTCTCTGCAGTTGCCCGTGTCACCTCATCTGATCCGATAACATACGGACAATGATTGCATGTAAAGAATATTACAAGATACTTATATTTAGTGAAATCCGAGAGACTATAAGTTTTTCCGTCTGTTGCCGGAAGAGTGAAATCAATCACCTTTTCTCCAGGTTGTAATGTATATGCCATTTTCTGTAAATTTTAAGTTAATCCGTAAGTAACCAAAATTAGCATCTCTTTGTTCTCCCTGCTGCGAAAGAATAGCGGAAGTGAATATTTATTTGCTGATCAGCATGAGAAAATTCCTTAGATATCTCATCCCCGAAAGGAACAGCCCCATCCCTATTCCGGTGTAAATGACGGACAGATCATTTTTGGGGATCATCGAATGTCTCAGAGTGATCCCCATTGCGATCATAATGACCACGATAATGTAGCTCTGCCAGGTCATGAACGAAAAGATGCATTTCTTTTCAGTAAGGGGGAGAAGGCGGTTCAGATTTCTGTCGGCAAGCTTCAGAAAGCCAAAATGGTGGATCGGCATGGCAGCAGCAATGCCGGCCAGGTAAAAAAGCACCTTGTGTTGGGAGTGTGAAAGCCATTCAACCGAAAAGCTGAAAAGCATCACTCCTACCCCGCACCACATGAGGCCTGCCAGCAGGATGAGGACTTTTCTGTCGACCACAGGATCGAGGCTGCATGATTCCATTTATTATTCGATTTTCGCAAGCCGGTAGGGCATGATCTCAATCTTTTTCCAGACCCCCTGTTTTATGTATGGCTCTTCCTTCAGCCTGTCGTCGAGAGCTGCCCTGTCGGGGAACTCGTAAACTATCATCGATCCGATCATCATTCCGTTATCGTCAAGTATTGCTCCACCCAAAGCGAATTCGCCCTGTCTTTTAAGGACGGCTATCCCTTCCAGATGCTCCGGCCGTGCCTTCATCCTCCTGTTAATGGCTTCGGCATCAGCCCCATCGAACGCTATAAGTAAAAATTGCATACCGGTTAAATTGACACAGATTAATACATCCAGGTCAAAATTATATAATAATTGGCATGTTGATACGATGATGCCAGTTTAATGTTTTTTCGCAAATGATTACTTAAATTTGTTATACCTAATGAATGTTCAGGATATTTCGATATAAATACATACAGCAGTTCTTCAGGAATCAGCGCAGGAGGGCACACAGGCCCTCGCTGGGTGCACTCGATATCCTGAAGTATATTGGTCCCGGACTTCTTGTTACAGTGGGATTTATAGATCCGGGAAACTGGGCAGCAAATATTGCTGCCGGGTCGGGTTTTGGATACACCCTTTTGTGGGTCGTAACACTGTCGACTATCCTGCTCGTGATCCTGCAGCATAACGTGGCCCATCTTGGCATTGCCACTGGTCTCTGCCTTTCGGAGGCGGCAGTCATTTACATTCCCCGGGCGATTTCTAAACCTGTTCTTATATTTGCCACATTTGCCTCGGTATCCACAAGCCTGGCTGAGATACTTGGTGGGGCAATAGCCCTCAACATGCTTTTTGGTATCCCGATCAGGCTGGGCGCTCTCTTTATCACAGTGTTTGTGCTCATTATGATCTTTACAAATTCGTATAAGAAGATTGAAAAATGGATCATCGGCTTTGTATCTCTGATCGGGCTTTCATTCCTGTATGAGATTTTCCTGATAGATGTTGACTGGACCGCGGCAGGCACCGCTTGGGTCCTGCCCTCTGTTCCTAAGGGATCTATCCTGCTGCTGATGAGCGTGCTCGGTGCTGTTGTAATGCCCCATAACCTGTTCCTGCATTCTGAAATAATCCAGAGCCGCCAATGGAACCTTGAGAATGATAAAGTGATCAAGAAACAGCTCAGGTATGAATTTGCCGACACTCTTTTTTCAATGATTGTCGGATGGGCCATCAACAGTGCAATGATAATCCTGGCTGCTGTCACTTTTTTCAACCATAAGGTTGTTGTTACCGAACTTCAGCAGTCAGTAAGCATATTGAGGCCCCTGCTGGGGAATCATGCCACTGATATATTTGCTACCGCCCTGCTTCTTGCGGGGGTGGCCTCATCAATTACCTCAGGAATGGCAGGAGGCTCGATCGTATCTGGTATTTACAAAGAGCCTTATGACATAAAGGACAGTCATACACGTGCAGGAGTTCTGATCTCAATGGTGGGAGCCATGCTTATAATTCTTTTCATCCGCGATCCATTTAAGGGACTGATCCTCTCCCAGGTATTCCTGGGTATTCAGCTTCCGTTTACAGTTGCAATCCAGATCTACCTGACTTCTTCAGAAAAGGTGATGGGCAAATATGCAAACGGAATTTCGCTGAAGGTTACTCTTATAGCCATTGTTCTGATAGTAACCTATCTGAACGTGAAATTGCTGTTAAACTTTATTGCAGGATAATAAATTACCGTATGGCAGAAAAGAAGTATAGGACAGGTCTTGTCCTGAGTGGCGGAGGCGCCAGGGGATTCGCGCATATTGGCGTACTGCAGGCTCTTAATGAATCGGGCATATATCCTGATGTGATTTCGGGAACAAGCGCAGGTGCTCTTGTAGGAGTTTTGTATGCTGATGGCTATTCGCCCGCAAGAATAATGAAGTTGATGAATTCAACAAGCAGGTTTCGCTATATCAGGCCAACTATGCCAAGGGAAGGGCTTCTTCAGATATCGGGTATCGAACAGATACTCAGGGCAAGCCTCCGGGCTAAAAGATTTGAGGACCTGAGGATCCCGCTGATAGTTACTGCCACTGATCTTAACTACGGTAAAATTGAATATTTTTCAAAGGGTGATCTGTTACCTGTTGTAATAGCCTCAGCAAGCATACCTGTAATTTTCAAGCCTGTGATCATCAACCAAAAGCATTATGTCGACGGCGGAGTCCTTGACAATATGCCCGTAAAACCAATTGAGCATGACTGCAGTCTGCTTATCGGTTCGTTCGTCAATCCGACAGGTTACCAGGAAACTGTTTCGAGCCTTGTTCAGATAGCGGAGCGTGCATTTATGCTGAGCATGACAAGGGATCTTGGCGAAAAGGCAAAGAAGTTCGATGTTTTCATTGCTCCGCTGCAACTCAAGGATTACAAGATACTTGATCCTGAAAAGGCTGCAGAAGTTTATGAGATCGGTTACAGGGAAACCCTGAAAAAGCTGAATGAACCTGAGGTTGCCGGGCTTGTTGAAACGAG
>JBAVOD010000417.1:0-13715 GCA_049691735.1 Bacteroidales bacterium | reverse complement strand
GACATACATGTAGCTCCGCGTAGTCTTTATCTGACGCAACTTAAAGAAAGATTGGGAGAAGAGGCCGTTAAAAATATAATAACAAATGGTCAGACCTGGGAATAGTCAAATAATTGAATTATGTGTTATGAAACCTAATAATTTCTTTTTTACTGCATTGATGTTGTTGATCAACGTGTCAATTATCAGTGCGCAGGATTTGCCCCCCACTACAACGCTGGTTTATCCCGGCACTGATGGTAAGTTAGTATATATCGCCGACGGTCTGGGTAATAAAATCCCTGATTTTTCAAATGCAGGGTATAAAGGAGGTGGTGTACCAATTCCTTATGTAGCTGTAAAAAAAGTTGTCTGGCCCGTACCGGGCGACAATTCAGTCACGATCCAGGCAGCAATTGACAGCGTTTCTTCCCTGCCGCCCGACGTTGCAGGATTCAGAGGCGCTGTACTCCTGAAAATGGGGACTTATGGTCTTGAAAAGCCTCTTTATATGAAAGCTTCGGGCGTGGTCCTTCGCGGAGAAGGATTGAGTGATTTGGGTACTATTCTTATCGGCAAATTATCGCAGGAAAAACAGGGGTCATTTCGAAGAGCAGCCCTTGTTAACATTAATGGTGCATCCGGCCCCGTTCCGCAGGAAGATACTAAACAGATTATTACAGATAAATATGTTCCGGTAGGGGCCCTCAGCTTTAACGTCGTATCTGCCAGGGGCTTTAAAGCCGGTGACAAGGTGCTTGTAAGACGTATAGGCAACAAGGACTGGATCAGGGAGATTGGAGAGGACAGTGCAAGTATAGGCAGATACAGGTGGAGACCCTTTAATATTATCTGGGACAGAATAATTACAGAGGTGAAGGGCAATACGATCACAATTGATGCTCCTGTATTCTGTGCTATTGAAGCCCGCTGGGGCGGAGGTGAAGTAGTAAAATGTGAAGATCAGGGACGGATCGGACAGGTTGGAATAGAAAATCTACGTGGAATATCTGAGTATGATCCTTCTGTGCGTATGACATCCTATGGTAATATGGATCGTGGAAATTTTGATGATCGCAACAGACTGCATTACGAAGGAGAAGAATATTATTCTGACGAAAACCACTACTTCAACTTTATAAATTTAACAAATGTAAAAAATGGCTGGGTGCGGAACATCAGCGCCCTTCACTTTGGCAGCAGTGTTGTAAACGCCTCGAATGGAACAAAATGGATAACCGTCCAGGATTGTGAATCGGCAGAACCGGTCTCAATCAGGGCAGGTGCCAGACGATTTACATATATGTTAAGTGGTCAGCTTTCTCTTGTTCAAAGGTGTTTCTCACAGAAAGGGCGACATTCATTTGTACTGGGAGGTTCGGGTTCAGGATGCTCGGGCAATGTATTTCTTGATTGCCAGGCAGTTAATCCCTACGCCACAAGCGAACCCCATGCTAATTGGGTCTCCGGAGCACTTTATGATAATGTTAAAGCTCCTCTTTCGGCAAGATACTGGAAAGATATCAGCATCGGCTGGGCAGGTGCCAATATAGTATTCTGGAACTGCGAGGGAGATTATCTCATTCAGAGTCCGCCAACAGCTACAAACTATTCATTCGGACATATTGGGATAAATGCTGTCATATTCAATACATTTTTTCAGGACCTTACCAGGCCAAGGGGTCATATTGAATCAATGGACAGGCATGTTGCTCCGCGGAGTCTTTATCTGACACAACTTAAAGAAAGATCAGGAGAAAAGGCCGTTAAAAATGTAACCGGGGAAGGACAAACGATAGAATAGTATTTCCTTTTCGTCAGTGATTAATTATAAATAATCAGCCGCCGGGATCTCAATGTTTCGTTCCCGGCGGCTAATTTTATAGTTACCTGTTACTCCTGGTCTTAAAACTCTTAAGAACCTCTAAGGTTATTTTAAATACTGTACAAATCCCTCCATGTTGGTGCGGATCTTGTATACCCACTGGTAACTGACAATGTAGAGGGTTTTCATATCATCATCACCAAAACATAAACTGACCGGGAAATGTGGCAGGTTGATCATGCCGACAAATTCGCCTTTGTTGTTGAATATCTGGACACCATCATATGTTCCGATATAAATATTCCCCAGTTTATCAATGGCCATTCCATCGGCGCTGGTTGACTTACCCTTTCTGTCAAGCACATTTTCAGTCAGGAATAATGTTGCGAACTTACGGCCATTACTGATGGTGCCGTCGGGATTTACATCATAAGCCCAAAGGAAGTTTTCCTTATCACTGTTAACGGCATACCATGTTTCATCATCATAAGTATTATTGATATAGAGGGTTTTTCCGTCGGGTGATAACAATATTCCGTTGGGCATGGCAAATGCATTGGGTTCGAGAAGTCTTGTCAGCTTGCCTTCCGGTGAAAGGTAATAAACGGCGCGGCCTGGCTGGAATTTCACAGTCTCAGCTGTGAATTGAGGATCGGTGAAATAAATTCCACCCTTCGCATCGGTAATTATATCATTCGGCCCGTCGAGCGATTTTCCGTCGTATTTATCTGCAAGTACCTTTATTACCTGTCCTTTTGTCGTCATCTCAACAACCCTGTGGCCCATCATATCGCAAACGACAAGATTACCATTTTTATAAGGATAGAGTCCGTTTGTCTGCATTTTGCCTTCGGTAATATACCTGTAGGTCCCATCCGGATCCATTTCGACTGTTGAGCTTTTTTTCGGATCGCCGTTCCATTTCTGGTCGAAGTACATATTCGAGAAATAGACTTTCCCGTTCATCCATTTCGGACCTTCGCTGAAAGTAAGTCCCGGTTTAGTTTTCGTACCATCGATAAGAAGTTCCAGCCTGGCATCTTCGGGAATAATTGCATGATAAGCTTCCATCCTAGCCTTTTCCTTTTCCATGTAATCAGTCCGTGCAGGCCAGAAAATATCTATTGCATCACAGCCAAGGGGACCGACTTTTGCCCCGTGAACCATATTACCGGGAATTAAAACAACACTATTCTTTGACATACTCTGTTCTCCGTCAAGCAGGATTTCATCACAGCCACCACGCAATACCAGCATCATCTGTTCTTCGGGATGTATATGGCGATCAAAAAGTGCTCCCGGATCCATCAAAAGAAAACTCACCTGGGTGTTTTTACCGTTAATCAGCCTTGAATTTGCCCCTGCGGAAAGGCCGGTCAATTGAAAATCATATATATCATAAACCTTATTGGGTTTTACATTGGGTATCTGGGTGACCGAAAGATCTACCGGCATGGCCGGAACATTCTTCACACCTGCTTTTTGAAGGTAGTCAAGTCTCACGGGGCTGTAAACTTCAAGCAATTTTGCACCTGAAGGGCCGGCTGTCAGGGAACTATTGCTGCCTTTTTCAAGATATACAAAATCAATCCTGGGGGTTGCACTATGTGTTCCGTCCGGTTCTTCTCTCTTTTTTGAAATCATTGTAACCGGCGATCCATCTATAAGCTGATCCACTGATCCTTCCAGGACAAATACAAACTGTTCCGACGGAAGGACTTCTTCAGGAATTTTAGCATTTGGCTCAAGCTCGAGAATACTTGCCATTGTACCCCTGCCCCAGTAAATTTTTGCATTGACCCCGGGGTACAGGACTGTACTGTTAATGCTATCGAGCGTGGTTACCTTTCCCGGTTCAAGATTGGAGACAATTTTTGTATTTGGAAGACCTGAAAGCTGCCTTTCCGTCAAAGAATATTGTTTTATAAGTTCTTTGTTTTTCTTTTGCCATTCTGGTGCCGATGTGCACTGAGCCAGGATAATCAGGATCGAAGCCAGCAGGCCCGGGAGGATGATTTTCTTTATTAATGTCTGTTTCATAATTTTTATTGGTTTGATGTAGTAATTAGATAAGAAGTTAACTATTGCTTTTCGGTTGTAATATTTCTCTTGCCCAGAGGATCTGCTACCTGGTCCATGCCGACTACATCGTAGCCTATCCACTGGTATGATTTAGCTAATGCTGCGGTCTTTGGCCATGCATAGTCATGTTCACTGGTTTTAGTCCACATCTGCCGGTGTTCTTCAGTGTCGAACATCAGCTCCATTTCAAAATTGAATTTGGTATATGGTGATCCGATTTTTTTTGAGAAGTCATCAGCGAAGCGACGAAGAAGTTTGGAACCCATGTACCCGACCTGTTTCCTCAGTGCAGGTATATAAACATCAATATAATTTTTTTCGAAAGCTTCGAAATTGGCCGGATCCACTTCAAAGAACATCTGAAGCTTTGCCATGGTCAATGGTACATCTGTTACATCGAGTTTCCCCTTTTCAAGAGCAACTCCGTACACAATCATTTCAAGCGGATCGGTTGCCGAACTTTCAAAAGAGTGGATTTCCCCGGCACGTACCGGAACTGCATCGCCATACACGATTTCGGCAATTTCATCGTTGACATGAACACTGCCTTTCCCTTTGATCACTAAGCAGACTTCATCAACACCCTGGTGAAAATGTCTTCCGACAGACGAGCCTACCGGGATCAGCAGGTGATCAACAAAGGCCCAGTTTGAAGCAAACGCTCCCGGCCCCAGGGCCCTTCTGTAATAAACAGTGTCTTCCCCTCCATCCATATTAGCGACCGGTCGTAACAGATCTTTTGTCAGCTGCCGGGTATAAATAAATGTCGGTTTCTTTTCGAGTGTAGCTCCGACACGGTCGTCGGAAGTTTCAAAAAGGCCTGTCGGATCAGCAGAGTAGTTATAGGCACCCCTGCGCTGGAAACCTCCACCCTGAGCCGGCGTACCGTATCCTGCAGCCTCAGCGGGGTTTTCAACTGCCACATTGAAATTCACCCAGTCAAGGGGCTTATTCGAAGGATTATAAACTGCATGTGAATTCCCTGATTTACAGGGTACTCCTACCGGGCCTTTAAGAAGGGCCGTCTGTCCGTTTACGGTAAACTCGGCATCACCATCAAGGATCAGGAACATTTCATCAGAGTTGGTATGAAAGTGATGACCGATTGAGCTTTTTGGCATCAATGGACCATGGTGCATAAAGTTTAATCCTTTAATTGCCCCCCGTCTCAATAGTGTCTGCATGTATAATGTCCAGGTTCCCTGATGGACATTTTTGCCTGCCATGGCTTTCGATTTATCAGTATGTCCGATACGTTCAGCAAGAGGAATGTTTTCAGGCATTTTCTGCCCGGAATCTCCCGCCTGCCCGCTGACAGGGATCAGAGCGCTTAATATCCAGATCAACATGATCGTTGATACCGGGATGGTCAAAGCAATTCTCAGTTTTTTTAATTTCATCAAGAAATCCGGGTAGTTTTCATCTTTTTTCATACTCAATTTATTACCAGTCAATTATTTTACCGCGTTGCAACTATCTTAAAATTAATATCTCTTCGCGATTACCCGGGGTTACTCTTTATTATCCCCGTATGTACAAATCTATACAAACATAAAAAATTTGAAAGACATTTCCTGTAATATATTTTCACTGAAAATGAATTAGTCTGTCAGCGCTGAGGGCAACCGGGCTGACCCCCACTATCCGGTCAGTCTTTAGGATTAAGTGTTGCTTTATCGCTCTTACTGATCTTTCTTATCGCAGGGTATATCTGCCGGTAAATTATTAACTGATTACGGTATCGTTCTGCATTTTGAACAATTGGTTCGGTTACACTTTTTACATGAACCATATTTTTTGCAGCCTCTTCAAATGACCCGAACCACCCGGCAGCAACGGCTGCCGAAATTCCGGCACCAAGGGAGGATGCTTCATCAGAAGACATATTCAGTATTTTTTTGCCGGTGGCATCTGCAAAAATCTGACGCCATAAACCGCTCTTAGCCCCGCCGCCAATAAGAGCAAATTCATTTGTTCTTTCTCCCGTAGCACTTTCGACAGCTTTTGTTGCCAGAGACTGTTCCAATGCAATACCTTCCAATATTGCCCTGTATAAATGTCCTCTGTGATGCCCTGACGACAGACCGATTATACATCCGCGCGCATCAGGATCCCAGTAAGGATTCATAACTGCGTTCCAGTAGGGCACTATCATAAGTCCTTCACTGCCTGGTTCAATTTGTTTTGCCTCCTGCTCCAATTGCAGGTAAATATCCGGTTTTTGGGAAGGAATGATTCTCAGCACCTGCTGTAAAAACCAATCTATGAGAAATGTTCCGGAACGGAGGCTTGTCTCACAGTAATAACCATCCCCTCCACAACTGGCCATTGTACGGAAACTCCTGTCGGTAACGTAGTTCTTTGCAAAAGTTCCTGAAACAATTGCAGTGCCCAGATTTAGATAGGCACGTTGAGGTGTCAGCGCATTAACACCCAGTCCTGCAGCCTGACCGTCACCGCCTCCTGCGATTATTTTTGTTCCGGGTTTTAAACCTGTAGCCTCAGCAGCCGCTTTAGTGACATAGCCCAAAACTGTCCCGGGGCTGCATGCCTCAGGTAATTGCTCCGGAGCAATGTCAAGCTGGTTGAGAATATCCCGCGACCATATCTTGTCTTTAAGGTCAAATATTCCCATTGGATCAGCACTTGCCCAGCTTGTTTTATAGTGACCTGTTAATTTATGAACGAGATACGAATGTACATCACAGAATTTAGTCACTTTGCTGAAGAGATCCTTTTCGTTTTCTCTCATCCATGCCAGACGATATACGACAGGGGCATAGTCTTTAGGTTTACCTGTTATCTGATGGATGCGATCCTCCCCGATAATTGATGCGAATTTATCCACATTGCCTTTACAGCGCTCATCGAGCCAGATAATTGCAGGTCTGACCGGATTGCCCTCCCTGTCTAATCCGACAAATGTTTCCCTTTGATTCGCTATCGCCAGGGCAGTAATCCTATCATTATCAATCTGATGTGTCAATTTCTGTAAAGACTCCGCCATGGAGGTCCACCAATCGTCCGGATTCTGCTCGTAATAATTTGCCTGAGGCGAATTTAACTGTATCGGACTGCTTCCTTCACAAATGTTCTTTCCGGAAAAATCCCAGGCTATAGCCTTAGTGGCCGTTGTACTGCTATCTATTCCGACAACGATCTCTGATTTCATAATCTAAATGGTGCTGGTCAGGTGCGCCCTCTTTACTGTCTTGAATACCAGAATTTAATTAATTAAGTTATTAAATCCATAATTTATCATAGGTTCTGCCAGTGCTGTCCCATTCCGGTGTTGGCTCAAAATATTTTGCCCCTTTTGACATATGGGCCTGAATAACTTCATCATTAAGTTCGATGCCAAGACCGGGAGCATCAAGCGGAACATTGCCAAATCCCTTTGTGATAAGGGGTTGTGACCCAGTCAGCTTAACCATGCTTTCCCACCATGGATTATCAATATTATGGTGTTCGAGAGCGAGGAAATTCTCAGTTGCAGCTGCACAATGAATATTTGCCATCCATGCCACCGGTGTGCTGTTTGCATGGAAAGCTGCTGCAATTCCTGCCTCCTCGGCATAATCTGCTATTTTCTTGGTCTCAAGAATACCGCCTGCACTAACCAGGTCAGGATGAACTATATCGACGGCACGCTCGTCTATCAGTTTTTTAAATCCCCCCAGCATCCCGTTAAGCATGTATATATCCTCACCCGTTAAAATTGGTGTTTCAAGAGCTTCCTTGATCGCTTTCAGCTGATCGGTATAGAACCAGGCAACCGTATCCTCGAGCCATGCCATCCTGTACTCTTCGAGAGCCCTGCCTATCCTGATAATCTGATTCATATCAATATGCCCGAAATGGTCACAGGAAAGAGGCACCTCATTACCGACCACGTTCCTGACATTTTCAACGATCTTCCGGATCTCTTCGATGCCTTTGTCAGTTATCTGAATCTGGGTAAAAGGTTGCGCCTGGTTCCAGTAATCGAGATAACCTCCGTTAGCGTAACTCCTTCCCATGTACCAGTTACTCAAATTATTGCTATTCTTGTCCCAGTAATCTGAATTGACAAGAGTATCGGGATCTTTGGCTATTTCGGACATACCAATGTCCATCTTAAGCCAGGTATAGCCATCTGTTAGTCTTTTCTTAAGAGCTTCAATCTGTCTGGCCGGATCCCTTTCCTCAGGTGTATCGGCATAAATCCTGACTTTATCGCGATATCTGCCTCCAAGAAGCTGCCATACAGGAACCTCCAATGCTTTACCGCAAAGATCCCAGCATGCCATTTCAACTGCGCTCACGCCACCTCCCTGCCTGCCAGGTCCTCCAAACTGCTTGATTACCTTAAATATCATTTCAACATTGCATGGATTCAATCCGACAATTTTGCTTTTAAGGAAGAGGGCAAAACGCTGGTCGGTACCATCCCTGATATCACCCAATCCGAAAATTCCCTGGTTGGTATCGATACGGATAATCCGGGTTGCCAGCGATCCCCCGTTACCTTTCTCAGCGACACGGAGATCAGTGATTTTCAGGTCAGACGGGCCCGACGTACGTGATACCTTCTGAGTTGTCCGGGCAATTGTGTCTTCTATCGTAAGGTGCATCAGGCCTCCAAGAGCAATACCACCGAGAGCTGCCTTTTTCAGGAAACTACGACGATCGCCGGAAGTGGCCGGATTGGCTATTTCAGCCCTGATTGCCTCCTTTTCGCGCTTTTCCTGCTGCCGCGTCTTTTCAGCAATTTGTTGCAAGATAGTTTTCATAATTTGATGACAGTTTAATAAATACTAAGAGTATAATATTCAGATGGCGATTGATACAGCTCAGCTTTCCGGAAACAGGTTGTTAAGATGATCAAATCCAAAGCTTATCGTATGTCATTCCTGTTCTGTCCCATTCGGGTGTGGCGTCAAAATATTTTGCATCTTTCGGCATGCGCGATTTGAGGTTTTCATCATTGAGTTCTATTCCCAGCCCCGGTGCAGTGAGCGGGACAAGACCATAACCTTTTTCCATCAAAGGCTTACCATCAGTTTTTATTACCATTGCCTCCCACTCCGCGAGCATATCGCCACCATGAAATTCAAGAACAAGGGCATTCTCGGTTGCTGCTGCACAGTGAACATTAGCCATGAATGCAACCGGGCTGCTATTATGATGCATTGCCATCGGGATACCAGCCTCTTCGGCATAATCACCGATCTTCTTTGTTTCAAGAATACCGCCGGCACTCACCAGGTCGGGATGAATAATATCAACACAATTTGCATCTATAAGCGGCTTGAATCCTCCGAGCATCCCACCCAGCATATAGATATCCTCTCCCGTACAGACAGGTGTTGTGGAAGCATCCTTAATAGCTTTCAGCTTGTCGTGGTAGAACCATGGAACAGTATCCTCCATCCATGCAAGCCTGTATGGTTCAATTGCTTTCGCCATTCTGATAAACTGGTTTTCATCCATATAGCCGAAATGATCGGCAGAGAGCGGTATTTCCGTACCGACCATATCCCTTACACGTTTAATCAGGCCGGCTATAGCCTCGAGTCCCTTGTCGGTAATCTGGATCTGTGTAAACGGAGCTTCAGTGTTATTATAGCTCATATATTGCTCCATGCTTGCCTGTGGTACAGGACGGGGGCCGGATGGCCTCTGGCCGCCGGCTGCACCCTGAGGTGGTCTCATCTGAGGCCTTGGCTTGCCAACGCCCCAGTACTCATTATTGACCATCATACCAGGATCGGCAGCATTGAGGGAAGCGACAGAAAGGTCCATCTTAAGCCATGTAAAACCTTCCACCTCAAGTCTGTTCTTCAGTCTTGCCTCCTGATCGGCTTCATCTCTCCCGCCCGGAGTATCGGCATAGAGCCTCATTTTATCGCGGTACCTGCCTCCAAGAAGCTGCCATACAGGAACGTCCAAAGCCTTACCGCAAATATCCCAGCATGCCATTTCTACTGCACTTACGCCACCGCCCTGCCTGCCGGGGCCTCCGAACTGCTTGATTACCTTAAATATCATTTCAACATTGCATGGATTCAATCCGACAATTTTGCTTTTAAGGAAGAGAGCAAAACGCTGGTCGGTACCATCCCTGATATCGCCAATTCCTGTTATCCCCTGATTTGTGTAGATCTTAATTATACGGGTTGGGAACGAGCCATATCCTTTCTGGGCAACCCGGAGGTCGGTGATCTTAAGATCAGACGGGCTGGAAGATCGTGATACGTTCTGGGTAGTCTGTGCTATCGTGTCCTCAACTGAGAGGTGCATCAGTCCACCAAGTGCAATACCGCCGAGGGCTGCTTTCTTAAGGAAACTGCGGCGGTCCCTTGTCGTTGCAGGATCAGCGATTTCTGCCTTAACGGCGTCCCGTTCAGCTCTTTCCTTCTGCTTTGTTTTTTCAGCAATCAGTTGCAGGATTGTCTTCATTTTTTTGTGGGTTTATGGATTAGAAAAATTTAATAATACAAAATAATAAGGATGTCTCATCTGAGACATCCTCATTATTAATTTCGAATCCGTGAAAAGTATAAATAAACTCAATATTTATATTTCCACGAGGTCCCATTACAGATCAGGGTATATCCCAGAATACCCGGCTAACTAAATCATCTATGCCACCAATGGCCTGAACTGCAGCGTCGTAGTTCACTTTATTTTTCGACACTTCAGCATCAGGATAGGTAAATCTGTGAACGAATCCGTCCCCACCATTTTCCAGAAGCGAATCATCAAAAGTATTACGATTCAATACAGGGTAACCACTTCTTCTGATGTTGGCCCAGGCTTCCGAGCCATTCGTTATATTTGCGATCCAGTATTGTGTGTTGATCAGGCTGAGAGCATTATCGGCATTATAAGCCACCGCAGGATCGGCGAGATAGGCATCCTGTTCTGCTGCAGAAACCAGCGGAAGATCGGATCCTGTCCTATCCAGATATAAAGAATAATTATCCATGTCCGCTTTTATACCGCTTTCATAATATGTCTGAGCAGCTGCTTCACCACCGGTAATCCAACCTCGGTGTGCTGCCTCTGCGAGAAGCAAGGAAGTCTGTGCATACGTCAGCCAGAAAGTAGGGGCTGATATAGATGCCGCAACATTTACGTTCATCTGCGAATAATTATACCCTGAACCTTTAATGCCTCTGTAAGGAAGTTCAGCAAGCTGTGAACGTGGTATACCTACAGGAACACCATACTGATCTGCTATATCCAGATCAGGAGCAGGATCACCCAACGGATTGTTTGGTTCTGCAAAGGCTGCAACCAAATACTTACTGCGCGGATCATTAGTTGATTTCAATTGATTTACAAAAGGCTCTGCTGCATAATAGAATCTGGGATTGTTGTTTATCAAGCCATTGTTAGTGCCATTTGAATACAGCGTACCATCGTAAACCACGAAAGCATTGTCGGCATTCGAAGTCATCACTCCGCCGGTAAAAGCTTCTGACACAATTGATGCAGCTTTGGTAGGGTTGACTTTCGAATAGCGCATTCCCAGCCTGAGCAATAAAGAATTGCCAAGTTTTTTCCATAGCGCCACCTGTGCAGCTGCCGCAGTGTTAGGATAATAAGCATGCAATCCATAAAACAGGTCTGCAGAAACGAAATCACCCGCCGGATTCAGATTACCTATTGCATCTTTTAGCTCGGTGTACAGGTCATCATAGATGGCAGCATCATCGTCATATGCAGGGAAAAAGAATTCCTCTCCATTAATGGCGGCGAGATCAGCGTTAAAGTAAGGTACATGCGTGTAATGGTCAACAAGGTCCATAAAGACCTGTGCTTTCCATATACGGGTCATGCTCTGCAGGTTAACCCGATCGGTAGTCCCTTCCAAAAGATGCAGAATATTAACAAATTGTTTAAGTGCACCCTGGTATTGACCCCAGCTTCCGTTCTGGAAGTTGTCAATGTTAGCATTAAAGTTGAATGCCAGTGTGGCACCATCGTTGAAAGGATTAACGAACTGCTGGGCAACGGTGTTCTCAGATTCCCAACCCTGAAGGAAGGTACGTTGTGCTCCGGCAAACAAAAGCGCATGGTCTATCTCATTTACGGCAAACGGATCTGTGTTTATACTCACAAAATCCTTATCACATCCTGCAAATAAAAGCAGGAATGCAATATAAAATATAACTTGTTTTATCTTATTCATGATACTTAGAATTTTGCATTTAAACTAAACATAAAATCTCGGGTTGTCGGTAAGGAGGTATTCTCATAACCGGATCTGTAGTCTCCCGAAGATTGAATGGCTTCAGGGTCAAGGTTAGGAAGATCTTTGTAAAGGATCGCTACATTCCGACAAGAAGCTGTCAGCATAAATCCCTTGATAAAGCCGAGGGAACCCGCCTTCCTCATTAAATTCGTGAAATCATATGATATCGATATGGTTCTCAGCTTTACAAAGTCTGACTTAAATGTGAAAGGATCTCCGATTTGAAGATTCCGGTAATCTGCATAGAAGCTCTGAAGATCTGTAACAGCAGTTGTATTGGGCTGGCCGGATGACGCGTAAACACCCGGGAATACCAGGCCCTGTTCTCCTTCTCTGCGGCCCTCCAGTGAAAGTTTGGAAAATCCCTGTCGTGTCATATTTAACAATGTAGATGACAGCACAGTACCTCCCAGCTTGTAATCAATGAATACTCCGACAATAAAATTTTTGTAGGTAAACCTGTTTGTCCAGCCACCGGTGTATTTAGGGATCGAACTTCCTACAGGTACCACATAATTCGTTCCGAGCAATCTGCCGTTGTCTTTAACGAGAATGTCTCCATTATCATTTCTCTGATATGTTCTTGTATACAACTGGTTCATCGCCATTCCGACGGTGTAATGCAATTCTCCAAGAAACTCGTTGCCGGTACCATTATAGTAAATCAGAAGTAAATCCTGAACCGGTGTACCTTCGGGGGTCTTGCCTACAGCAAGTACCTCTGTTTTCAAATATGAAGTGTTCCAGGAAGATGTCCAGCTGAAGTTATTGGTTTCTATAGGTGTATACTCAATCAATAATTCCAAACCGCTGTTCTTCAATGAGCCAAGATTTTGCTTGGAACTACCGTATCCGGAGGCATCGGAAAGCTGAACACTTAATATCTGGTCTGTTGTCACCTTCTCAAAGGCTGCCAGGTCAAAATGCAGTTTGTAGTTAAACAACCTGGCTTCCAAACCTATTTCTTTTTCAGTTACTGCAAATGGCTGCAAGTTAGGGTTAGGAGCGCTTGTACCCGAAATGCTTGCCAGGGTCTGGCTATTAAACTGATTGCTGTTGATATCATAGGTCAGGTTACCTTCATATGTGTTCACTCCGTTAGCGCTACCTACCTGGGCCCAGGACCCTCTCAGTTTACCGTATGTAAGCCAGGACTGGTTTTTCAATAATTGTGAGAATACAAAGCTACCGGATACAGACGGATAAAACTTATAATTCTTTGCCGGATTTAATACGGAGAACCAGTCTTGCCTGGCTGTAAAATTGAGGTATAACATTGAGTTATATCCAAATTCTGCCAGTCCGTAAAGTGAATTAACCCGCGATTTGTTAAAATCAAAACTCTGGGTTTGATTAACCCCATTTGGAATGGAGAAAAAGTCCCTGACAATTAAATGTGAGACGTTCTGGCCAAAATTGTGATTTGTGACCCTGAACGTGTTTCCCCCGAAGCTGGCATTTACTGAAAACTTATTAAACTGTTTGTTGAAACCTATCAGATAATCTGCATTCAGGTCAGTTCCCCAGCCTTCCGATACATTATAACTTCCTTTATAGGTACCATCGGAGACTTCCAATGGTTGACTG
>JBAVOD010000416.1:0-2921 GCA_049691735.1 Bacteroidales bacterium | reverse complement strand
TTTATTTTATAAGCCCTTTAATTTTTTCAATTTGCGACGCAAAGTAACTACTTTTTTCCGGGAATTTCAAGCATAATTTTTCATAAATGTCAATAGCCTTTGAAAAATACCCCTGGCTCACATAGATCTTTGCAAGCGTCTCAGTTATAAATCCTCCCTTTTCGATTGCGGGGGGTTCCGAAAGATCGTGGGCAGGCTGATCTGAAGGTTCTTTCCTTGGTTCGATCCGGGGATTTGCCGATATGAATTTATCTATGAGTTCAGCCTGGACCTGCCGGGCAACGGCCTTTTGATCTTCGTCCTGCGGCTGACTTTCTGCAGAAATGCCGGCAACCTCTGCAGCTCCGTCGGTGGGGGTAACTTCAGCAGCCTCCTCCTCCTGAGCGAAAGCCGGTCCATTCTCCCTTTCAGGGCTTTTGATCTTTTGTGGTTCGTCCTGATCTTCAGCAGAAAAGCCCGGATCCATGTAAAAGATGTTCTCCTCAACAGGCTCTGTTTCCTCCTCAATTACAAATATGTTCCTTACCAGATCGTCAATTTCAAATTCAGTCGAGATCAGTATCGGTCTGCCGGTGACCTGGTCAATTTCGACATGGTCTTCTCCGGCAGACTTTTCCGATGATTCCTTCTCAATTTCTTTCAGGAGTTCATCGCTGCTCCTGGCAGAGTCCAGCACCGTCTGGGCATAGTCTGTATCGGCTTCACTTCCGGTTTCAGGGGCAGGCATACCTTGAATATTTTCGTCCTGTGGAACAGGTGCAGCTACAATTACCGGAATTTCCACTTCAGTATAAATACTTTCTTCGTGTGTTATCTTCTCCGGCTCAGGCGGGACAACTTCCCCAGGTTCAGGAGTTATCTTCAGAAAGTTATAAAGGACTTCCCTGTCACCGGCATAAATTGCCGAGTTTCTCAGCTGGGTTTCAAACCTGATATCTGAATTATCCTTAAGCCCTTTGAGCAGCAGCAGATGGGCGGTGGGGAAATAAGGAAAAATAGCAACCAGTTCATTGATTTCCGTCAGCAGCTGCCTGTCAATAGGAGCTTTACTGCTTATCAGTTCAAGAAAGTCATTTTTATTCATCACCTGTTACCAGTTGACAAACGCTGCATTAAAGACATCCTCGACAATCAGGTTAATTATATCCGTTGAGAGGCTCGTCCCAACCTGTGTGAAATCGAGGGAGCTATCATAATCCATGTACCTTGAAAATGTCTTTTCATAACTAAGCTCCGGATCAATGGCATTGGTGAATTTGACCTTAACAGTTATTGTGAAACGGTTTGATGCTGCCACAGCGTCAGCAGAAACTGTCAGGGGCTTTGTATTATAGTCGGTAATTTCACCCTCGAAGTTGACATCGCCCAGGCCGTTTATTAATGTAAGATTGGTCTCGGCTTTGCATTTATCAATCAGGGCGTTGGTAAGCGCCTCACTCAACCCCACCTGAACAAGGCTGGCCCTGTTCTGAAAATACTGGACACTTACAGTTTTTGTTCCAGGTGGTATGCTTGCTCCTGAGAATGAGTATTTTACACTGCTACATCCATGAATGACGGCAGCCATTAAAAAAAGAAAGATCAGCCGGGAGCATACCATAAGTACTGACGTCCCCTTATCAAAGTTCAATTTCATACTCTTTTATTTTCCGGTAAAGGGTGCGTTCAGAAATTCCCAGTTCCTTGGCGGCAAGCTTTCTCTTCCCGTTATATTTTCCGAGAGCTTTTTTGATCATTTCTATTTCCTTTCCGGCCAGTGAAAGCGATTCTTCCACAACCTCCTCGGTATCCTGGATATTATCCCTGTTGTGGTGATGCGCAAAATCAGCCTGCGCGGTGTCGTGTACACCGGCCAGGTGCTCATCGTGGATAGCATCCCTGAAAAGGTTCTTAATTACACCCTGGTCGCTTTCATCGAACGATGATCCGAGCTCCCCTGATTTAATAAGATCCAGTACAAGCTTTTTCAGGTCGTTCATATCACTTTTCATGTCAAAAAGGATCTTGTAAAGAATCTCCCTTTCAGTGGAGAATGACTTTTCGTCCTCTTTTCTTATGAGTGCCGGAAGTTTTACTAAAGTATAGTCGGGCAGATAAGCGTGCAGAACCTCTGCGGTAATTTCCCGTTCCTGTTCAATTATGGATATTTGTTCGGTTATATTCTTTAGCTGCCGTACATTACCCGGCCAGGCATATGTGACAAGTATATTTTTTGCCTCGTTTGTAAGCCTTATTGCGGGCATTCTGTATTTTTCAGCAAAGTCAACGGCAAATTTTCTGAAAAGGAGGTAGATATCCTCACCTCTCTCCCGCAGAGCCGGAACTTTAATAGGAACGGTATTCAGCCTGTAGAACAGGTCTTCCCTGAATTTGCCCTGGCTGATTGCATTTGTTACATCAGCATTGCTCGCAGCTATCACCCTAACATTGGTTTTCTGGACCTTTGACGAGCCCACACGGATAAACTCACCTGTTTCGAGCACCCGCAGCAGCCTCACCTGGGTTGATAAAGGAAGCTCCGCAACTTCGTCCAGAAAGATAGTGCCTCCGTCGGCCACCTCAAAATACCCTTTCCTGCTTTCAGTGGCACCGGTGAATGAGCCTTTTTCATGACCGAATAATTCGGAATCGATTGTTCCTTCGGGAATTGCACCGCAGTTGACAGCAATGTACTGACCATGCTTCCTGGCGCTGTAACTATGTACCACCTGAGGCAAGGCCTCTTTACCCGTACCGCTTTCCCCGGTTATCAGAACAGAAAGATCAGTGGGTGCAACCTGGACCGCTATATCGAGAGCCCTGTCAAGTCCGGTATAATTGCCTATTATTCCGAACCTTTGTTTTATGCTCTGAAGATCTCTCATATAATGTTTTACAATCCTGCGAATTTACTACATTTTTAAGATATTGGGAAATTCAAT